>JAGWQP010000020.1 GCA_028876805.1 Acidobacteriota bacterium
CACCCCGACGCGCGGCGCAGCTCTCCATCCGCCATGCCCTACAATAGAGATACGGTTACTCGTTCCGCCCCATGCCAAAGCGAATCGCCATTGTGGAAGACGAAGCGGAACTTGCCTCTTTGATCGACTACAATCTGACCCGGCACGGCTTTGAAGCGCGGGTGCTCGGCGGCTCCGAGGGGACTCTGAAATCGCTCGAGGGGCTGAAACCCGACCTCATCCTGCTCGACGTGATGCTTCCCGAGATGGATGGCTTCGAGCTGTGCCGCCAGATTCGCGGGTCTTCGGCGCTGGCGCGCACGCCGATCCTGTTTCTCACGGCCCGCTCCGACGAGGTCGACCGCGTGCTCGGTCTCGAGATCGGCGGCGACGACTACATGACCAAGCCGTTCAGCCCCCGAGAGCTGGTCGCCCGCGTCAAAGCCCACCTCCGCCGCGAAGAGCTGGACGCTGAGCCGACCGTTTTCAACATCGGGCCGTTCAAGCTCGACCGCAGCGCCCGCCGCGTGTTTCACGCGGATCGCGAGTTGACCCTGACTTCCACCGAATTCAATCTTCTGGAATTCTTCCTGACGCATCCCGGCCGCGCTTACAGCCGCGATCAGCTTCTGGAATCGGTTTGGGGTGAACAGCGCTTCGTGACGCCGCGCACCGTCGATGTGCACGTCCGCCGCCTGCGCGAGCAGATCGAAGAACAGCCCGACAGCCCGCGCTACCTCACCACGGTTCGCGGCTTCGGCTACCGCTTCGAGGAGGCCCCGTGACCGGGCGCATCTTTTTCAAGCTGATTGTGGGCATGTTTGGCCTGCTGCTGGTCGCCATTGTCCTGGTCGATTACTTCGCCACCCAGGTGGCGAGGGATGCCTATATCGCGAACTTGCGGCGCCAGCTGGCCGACAAAGGCCGGATGCTGGCATTATCCTTTCCCGAGCCCGCCCGCTTTCCCGCCGTCGGCGCCCGCGAGATCGCCCAGGCGGCTGGCGGCCGGGTCACGGTGATTCGATCCGACGGGCTGGTGCTGGCAGATTCGGAGGCCAACCCTCGGGAAATGGAGAATCACCGCAACCGACCGGAGCTGATCGACGCCTTCCGCGGTGTCGTCGGCTCCAGCATCCGGCGCAGCGCCACCATCGGTGTCGACTTCCTCTATGTCGCCGTGCCGATTCACGGCGGCGCCATTCGCATCGCGGTGCCGCTCTCTGCAATCAACCGCCAGGTCTCCGAGGTCCGGGCGAAGATTCTCTCCGGCACTGCGCTCGCCTTCCTGCCCGCCGTTGTCATCGCCGCGCTGCTCGCCCGCTGGGTCTCGCGGCGCTTCGGGAGCATCCTGGCATACGCCGGGGAACTGGCCAAGGGCAATTTTCGCGCCCGGCTGCCCAGCACGGGCGGCGCCGAGTTCGGAACCCTGGCACGCACGCTCAACGAAACGGCCGGAAATCTCGAGCAGACCATGGCGCAGCTCCAGCACGAGCACACCGAGCTTGAAAAGGTCGAGCGCATCCGCAAGGATTTTGTGATCAATGTGTCACATGAGCTGCGCACGCCGCTTGCTTCCATCCAGGGCTACACCGAAACGCTCATCAGCGGCGCGCTCCAAGATCCCCAGTACAACATGCGTTTTCTACGCATCATCCGCCATAACGCCGAGCGCCTAGCCCGCCTCACCGAGGACCTGCTGACGCTGTCCCGCATCGAGCAGAAGCGGCAGAAGTTCGAATTCGAAGCACACCGCGTCAACGATCTTCTGCGCGACGCGGTGGAGCTAATGACTCCCCTCGCCGAGAAGAACCAGATCCGCATCTGGGAAGAGCCGGCACCGAGCGGCGTCGAAGTGTGGTGTGACAGCGAAGCGGTCTCCCAGATCCTGAGCAATCTTCTGGACAACGCCATCAAACACACACCGGTGGGAGGCGCGATTACTGTGGGCGGGCGCGAGTCGGGGCGCTTCTTCGAGCTCTACGTCCGCGACACCGGGGTGGGCATCCCCGCCGAGGAACTGCCGCGGCTGTTCGAGCGCTTCTATCGCGTCGACAAAGCCCGCTCCCGTGAGCTAGGCGGCACCGGTCTGGGTCTTGCCATCGTCAAGCACCTGGTGGCCGCCCACAATGGAACGGCGCGCGTCGAAAGCCGCGTGAATGAAGGCTCCACGTTCTTTTTCACGCTGCCGGGGAGCGAATCCGAGCTCGGCGGCGAGCGTCTTAATCCCGAATTCACAGCGCTTTAACGGTCCTGTAACGCGCGGGCTGTTAACTTGAGGAAGCCGAGGCCTGGAATGAAAAAAATAATTCTTATCGAGGACGACTCGGACCTGTTCGCACTCCTCCAATACAACCTCGAAAAAGAAGGCTTTGTCCTCACCGGATTACAGACCGGTCGCGGAGCCATCGAACTCTGCCGCCAGGTGCGGCCCGATCTGATCCTGCTCGATATCATGCTGCCCGACTCCGACGGGCTTGACATCTGCAAAGGTATCCGCAAGGATCCGGACTTGGCCGCCACTCCCATCATCTTTCTGACCGCGCGCGCCGCGGAAACCGACCGTATTGTCGGGTTGGAAGTCGGCGCCAACGACTACGTGGTCAAGCCCTTCTCCATCCGCGAGCTGATTGCTCGGATCAAGCTCCAGTTTCGCAATCAGGCGAGGCCGTCGCGCGTGCTCGAAGCCGGCGGGATTGAGCTCGACCGCACCAGCTGCCAGGTTCGCGTGAATAGCGTGCCGCTCGCACTCACCGCCACCGAGTTTCGCCTGTTGGAGTTTCTGATGAGCCGTCCCGGGGTAGTCTTCAGCCGCGAGCAATTATTGAACGCCGTGTGGGGCCAGGACCGCGCCATCACCGACCGCGCCGTCGACGTCTACGTCCTCCGCCTCCGCCAGAAAGTCGAGCGCGACCCGGCCAATCCCCTTCTGATCCATTCGGTGCGCGGCTTCGGTTACACCTTCGAGCCCAGCCGCGACCGCGCCGTCACCGCGTAACTTTCTCCGCGGCGGCACGCCTCAGCCGGTCCAGCACGCCGGCCCAATCCGGTCGATCGGGGGGCGGCTCCACCGCGATCCAGTCGAGCCCGCGCCGGTCGAGTTCGTGCAATTTCTCATAGAGGGACGCGGCATATTCGGCTGCGTTCTGGGGCATCTCAAGTCCCAGCCGCAGCCACGCGCCATGGCCCGCCGGGGGCGGTGCCTCACGGCCCAAAAGAACCAGCGGAGTGCTCGGCCGGTAGTGCCGTAGGTGCATTCCCGGCGCCGGGTGCGCACCGCGACCGACGCCTGAGGAGACCTCGACCGGCCCAACGAGGGCTTCGATCTCCGGCAGCGGAATCACGCCCGGCCGTAAGAGTTCCGCTCGACCCGCAAGCGAGAGCACGGTCGATTCGATTCCCACACGGGCGGGGCCTCCGTCCAGCACGAAGTCCGCCAGGTGTTCGGCGACATGTTCCGCCAGTGTGGGCGAAAGCTCTGTGAACCGGTTCGCGCTCGGCGCCGCAATCGGGGTGCCGGAGGTGCGAATCAATTCGAGCGCCACCGGATGCGCCGGCATCCGCAGCCCCACTGTCGGCAATCCCGCGGTGACGATGTCGGGAATTCGTGACGCCTTCGGAACCACCAGCGTTAGCGGTCCTGGCCAATAGCGCTCGGCCAGGGTCTCGGCGGCTTCCGGCCATTCGGCCGCAAGCCGGCGCGCCATCTCCACCGAATCCACATGAACAATCACAGGACTCGTCGACGGACGCCCCTTGGCCGCAAAAATTCGGGCCACGGCCTCAGCGTCAAGCGCGTTCGCGCCCAGCCCATAGACGGTTTCGGTTGGAAACGCGACCAGCCGTCCCGCGCGAATCAATGCCGCGGCCCGCTCGATATCGCTCACTCCGGGGCGCCCTCGGAGCCTTCGTCTTTGCCGTCGCCGGCAGTCCTGCCGGTCTTTCGCCACACCAGATACGCATGGATCATTGGTTCCAAGTCGCCTTCCAGCACTCGGTCCACGTCTCCTAAGGCGAGCTTGCTGCGCAGGTCCTTTACCAGCCGGTACGGCGCCAGCACATAATTTCGGATCTGACTTCCGAAGTTGATGTCGAGCTTCGCATCTTCGGTCTTGCGGGTTTCCTCGCGCTTCCGTTCGAGCTCGTGCTCGTACAACCGCGCCCGCAATTGCTTGAAGGCGCTGTCGCGGTTCTTGTGCTGCGACCGCTCGTTCTGGCACTGCACCACGATTCCAGTCGGAAAGTGCGTGATCCGCACCGCGGAATCGGTCATATTCACGTGCTGCCCTCCGGCGCCCGAGGAGCGAAAGGTGTCGATGCGCAGGTCCTCGGGCCGGATCTCGATCTTGATCTCGTCGTCCACCTGCGGATAAACGAACACGGAGGCAAACGAAGTGTGGCGCCGCGCGTTCGCGTCAAACGGCGAGATCCGCACCAAGCGGTGCACGCCGATCTCCGACTGCAGCAGCCCATAGGCATTTTCGCCATTCACCTCGAAGGTCGCCGACTTGATGCCCGCGCCTTCTCCCTCCAGCCGGTCGGTGATCACGGTGCCGAAACCCTGGCGTTCCGCCCACCGCAGGTACATACGCAGCAGCATCTCGGCCCAGTCCTGGCTCTCTGTGCCGCCCGCTCCGGGGTGAATGGTCACGATCGCGCTGCGCACGTCGTTTTCGCCGGAGAGCAGCATCGTGGTTTCTAGCTTCTCCAGCAGGTCTTGGTACGCTTTCATCTCACGCGCAATGTCGGTGTGGACATCCTCGCCCTCGCGCGCCAGTTCGAATAGCGTGTCGAGGTCCTCGGTGAGGGCGCGCACGCGCTCGTCGCTTGTGATCGTCTCCTCCAGCCGCTTCCGGTCCTGCATGACTTTCTGGCTTTTTTCCGGCTGGCTCCAGAAATCCGGAGCGGCGATCTGCTGTTCGAGTCTAGCTAGTTTTTGTTTTTGCGCTGGAGCGTCAAAGATACCTCCGCACAGCCAACGCCTGCACGCGGAGGGGAACATATTCGCGGTCCAGTTCTTCTACGGTCATTTACTCCAATTCTAACAAATACCCCTTTTTGCCCACATTCATCGCGCGCGTCCGGCCCATCTCGATCGTGACGCCTTCGGCCTCATGGATGTGGCCGCAGAAGAAGTATTCCGGCTGGTGCTTTTCGATGAACTCCCGCACTGAATGGGATCCAGCGTGCACGCCGTTGCGGACCTCGTCGAGCGCTGTCCCAAACGGCGGCGCATGACAGATCAGCACCAGCGGGGTGAGACCGGCAAACCGCTGCAACCGTTCGCCGATCTCGAGCTCGCTATACTCGCCGGGAGTATCAAACGGCGTCGGATTCGAATATCCTAGCCCGGCGACGCGCCACTTTCCCACCTGTATATGACGCTCGTGGAAATTGTGCAGTCCAAAGCGCGCGCACATGGTATCCACCAGTTCGGCCGATTCATGATTCCCCGGGAGCACGTAAACTTTGTCGCCGCGCGCCTCTAAGATTTCACCGCAACGCTCGATGCCTTTGGCCCAGCTCACCTGATCACCCGCGGCGATATAGTAGTCGGCCTCGAGCGCCAGCAGTCTTTCGAGCGTCTTCCAATCGTTGTGAATATCGGAGAAGATGACGAGCTTCACAGACCGCATCTTAACCCAGACCCGATATACTTTTGGATGCCGGACCGGTCATGGGCGACTACGACAGCGAGCTGTCCCGCATTGTCGAGGAACTGAACCGCGCGGCGCCCAGTCAGAAGTCGGCGCCGGGCACGCCTGGGTCGACGGCATCGCTCGATCAACTGCTGGACTTCGCCACCAAACGCAACGCCTCCGACATCCTGCTGGTGGCGGGGGCCCCCCCGGTTCTGCGGGTCAACGGAGCGCTGGCGCCCAACCTGGGCGCTGCTCTCGGCCCGGAAGACGTCCGCACCCTCATGCTGCCGTTGCTTGCACCTTCGCAGATCGAGGAGCTCCAGAAACGCAGATCCGTCGACTTCGGGTTTGTCCGCGAAGGCGTTGGTCGTTTCCGCGTGAACATCCATCACCAGCGCGGTACACTCGCGGCGAGCATCCGCCTGCTCCCCTCCCGCATCCCGTCGCTCGAATCCCTGCACCTTCCTGGGTCCCTCGCTAAGCTGGCCGAGCGCCGCCAAGGTCTAGTCCTGGTTACTGGCGCCACAGGCTGCGGCAAGACTTCGACGCTCGCTGCCTTGATCGACCTCATCAACACCCGCCGCGCCGCACACGTGGTCACCATCGAGGACCCGGTCGAATACCAGCACGTCAACCGCGCCGCCATCATCGAGCAGATCGAACTCGGCCGTGATACCCCCGATTTCACCGGCACCCTCCGCAGCATTGTCCGCCAGACTCCGGACGTGATCCTCATCGGAGAAATGCGCGATACCGAAACCGTCGCCACCGCCCTGACCGCGGCCGAGACCGGCCACCTGGTCCTGTCCACACTGCACACCAACGACGCCATCCAGGCCGTCAGCCGGATCCTCGATTCTTTCCCCACCGCCAACCAGCCGCAGATCCGCCAGCAGCTGTCGCTTGCGCTGCTGGCCATCATCGCCCAGCAGTTGGTGCCCGGCACAGACGGCCAATCTCGGTGGCCGGCCACCGAGATCATGATTGCCACCGACGCGGTGCGGGCCCTCATCCGGAAAGGCGACGACCATCAACTCCGCAGCCAGATCTCAGTCGGCCGCGCCGACGGCATGATGACCATGGAGCAGTCGCTCGCCGAGCTGGTGCGCACCGGCCGCATCCACCGGGAAACCGCCCTCGCGCATTGCTTTCGCGTCGAGGACCTCCGCCATTACCTCGGATCGTAATCGGCTTTTTCCCTGCCCGTGCCTGCCGGGCTATCATGTTCAGGAGGTCTACCGTGCCTGTTCGTTTCCCGGCCTCCCTGACCACGACCGCGGTGATAACGGCGCTCTCGTTTGCGGCCGCCGCGCAAGATGATTTCGACGGCAAGCAGGTGGCCGCCGCGCTTACTCGCAACAACATTGCTCCCGCTCCGCGCCTGGGAGATGGCCATCCCGATCTGGGCAATGCGACAGGTTCCTGGGTCCCTCCCGGGGTCGGCGATATGGCGGGCACCCACGGCGGCTTTGCTGGCAGCGCACAACCCGAAAGGAAGCAGGACATCCCCTTTCTCTCCTGGGCCAAGACCCTCTTTGAACAGCGCAACGCCAACGTCACCAGAGACGACCCGGAGGGATTCTGCTTGCCGCCTGGAGGCCCGCGCCTGTACGCCACTTCTTTTCCGTTCCAGATCTACCAACTCCCCAACCGCATCCTCTTTGTCTTCGAAGGTGGCGCCCACATGTGGCGGGTCGTCTACATGGACGGGCGCAAGCACACGCCAGCCGACCGTTTGAATCCCACGTATCTGGGCGAAGGTATCGGACATTGGGAGGGCGACACTCTGGTTGTCGACGTCACCGGCTTCAACAATCGCACTTGGCTCGATGCCGCCGGCCATCCCCACACCGAACAACTCCACGTCGTTGAGCGCTTCACTCGCGTGAATCAGTTGATTCTCCATTACGAAGCGACCATCGAGGATCCTGGCGCTTACACCGGTCCCTGGACCACCAGCTGGAACATCCTGTTCCACCCAGGCATGGAGCCCTACGAATACGTCTGCCAGGAGAACAACGCCGACCTCAAACACCTGGTCGGGAAGTAGCATCGCGCGCCTGGCTGCAGCTCGACGTCCGCCACCCCCGCTTGACACCGGATTCGTCGACAGGTACGATCAACCGCAAACCATCTTTGAGAACGGCGCTATGCGAAACCGACTTCGAGACTTGATGATCGTTTGGACTGCTCTGGCTGGCCTTGGGTCACTGGCCGCCATGCTGGCCGTGGCGCAGGCCCCGGCGTACCGGGCGCCGCGGACTGCCGATGCAAAGCCCAACTTGAACGGGATCTGGCAAGCGCTCAACACAGCGGATTGGGATCTCCAAGGCCATGCGGCCGCACAAGGACCGGTACTTTTGCTCGGAGCGGCCTTCTCGGTCCCGCCCGGCTTGGGCGTCGTCGAAGGCGAGGAGATCCCGTACCTGCCGGCGGCAGCGACCAAAAAGAAGGAGAATCAAGCCAACTGGGCCAAGCTCGACCCGGAGGTCAAATGTTATCTGCCGGGCGTGCCCCGCGCCACCTATCTCCCTTATCCCTTCCAGATCATTCAGTCCCAGAAGGTGATTATGATTTCGTACGAGTTCGCGGGGGCGGTTCGCACCATCAATATGGAGGCTCCGACAAAGGCACCTGCCGACAGTTGGATGGGGTGGTCGAACGGTCATTGGGAGGGCGAGTCGCTGGTGGTTGACGTCACCAGCCAAAATGACCAAACCTGGTTCGACCGGGCCGGTGATTTTCATAGCGACGCCCTGCACGTGGTGGAGCGCTACACACCGCGCAGCGCCGACACGCTGACCTACGAAGCGACGATCGAGGACTCCAAGACTTTTTCGCGGCCCTGGAAGATCAGCATGCCGCTTTATCGTCACGTGGAGAAAGACGCCCGGATGCTGGAATACAAATGTGTCGAGTTCAGTGAAGAGTTGTTGTATGGGCATCTGCGGAAGAAGCCCAGCAACCCGTAAGGATGGAGGCGCCATGACCCGTCGTTTGCTTGCTTTCACAACGGCTTTCGCGGCCACAGTATTGGTTCTGCTGCTTGGCGAGACCCCTGCACGGGCTCAATCGCCGGCGAAGAAAGCAGCCCCGGCCGGCAAGTCCTGGACCCCACCACGCACGCCGGACGGCACCCCGGACCTGCAGGGAATCTGGACCGACTCCACGCTGACGCCTTTGGAAAGGCCCAAGGGTCTGGGGGCCAAAGAGTTCTACACCGAAGAGGAATTTGCCAAACTTTCGGCGCGGGTCCGCCAAGGCGAAGTGGGCGAGGAAGGCGATTTGGGCGCCGCCCGCGAGCAAACCCTCCGCTACGATCTCAGCCTGTACGGATTTGACATCACCAAGGCGCGGTTCGCGTCCAACCGGCGGACTTCTCTCGTCGTGGGACCGGAGGGCGTCGTGCCTCCCATGCTTCCCGAGGCGAGAAAGAGGAACGCCGAACGCACCGCGAAAAACAAGGGACACGAATTCGACAGTTACGAGAACCGGCCCCTGAGCGAGCGCTGCATCCTGATGAATCAGGAGCGGATTCCGATGCTTCCCGGAGCCAACGACAACAACCTTCTACAGATTGTGCAAGGCCCGGGCTACGTAACCCTGCTTCACGAGATCGACCATGACACGCGCGTCATCCCCACTGATGGGCGCCCCCATGTGCCGCAGAACATCCGCCTTTACCAGGGAGACTCGGTGGGCCATTGGGAAGGCGATACGCTGGTGGTGGACACCACCAATTTCACGAACCTGACAGCCTTCCGGGGATCGAGCGACAGGCTGCATTTGGTGGAACGCTTCACGCGCACGGCGGAGGACACGGTCGCGTACCGCTTCACAGTGGAAGATCCCACTACCTGGGACAGACCCTGGACCGCGGAGGTTCCGATGACCAAGACACAAGGACCGGTGTACGAGTGGGCCTGCCATGAGGGGAATTCGATGATCTCCACCATCCTCAATGGAGCGCGCGTCACCGAGGCACAGGGCGCCGAGAAAGCAGGGAAATAAGGACTTATGGGAGGGAAAATGAGCCGTCGATCGTTCGCTGTAACGGCCGCGCTGGCGGCGTTCACCTTCTCGGTCGGCACGCCGCCCGCCGCCGGTCAGGCGTTGTCACCGGCTGCGAAACCGGCCAAAGAGGCGAAGTCCTGGACCCCGCCGCGTACTCCCGACGGCGCCCCGGACCTCGAAGGGGTCTGGACCAACAACACGGCCACGCCCTTGCAACGGGCGAAGAATTTGGCGGGGAAGGAGTTCTATACCCAGGCCGAATTGGAAGGCCTGGTCAAAGGCGAAAAAGATCGCCTCGCGAAGAACGAAGAGGAAGGGCGTCCCACCGAGCCGGGAACCGCCGAGGACGTGCATTACGATTTCAGCGAGTATGGCCTCGACCGGGGGCAGTCCAAGCTCGTCTGGAACCAGCGCACGTCGATCATCGTGGGACCGGACGGGAGGATTCCTCCGCTGACACCCGAGGCGCGCCAGAGACTGGCCGAACGCCGTGCCAAAGAAAAGGGACATGAATTCGACGGCCCGGAAAGCCGGCCGCTCGGGGCGCGGTGCCTGGCTCGGGCGAACGTGGGACCGCCGCTGCTGCCCACCGCTTACAACAGCAATCTCCAAATCGTGCAGGGTACCGGATACGTCGCAATCGAGACCGAGGAGATCCACGACGCTCGGCTCATTCCCACCGACGGACGCCGGCACGTGCCCAGTACTATCCGACAATGGATGGGCGATTCAGTGGGCCATTGGGAAGGGAACACGCTGGTGGTCGATACCACCAATTTCACCGATCTGAATCCCTTCGAGGGAGCCCAGAACCTGCACGTCGTCGAACGGCTCACCCGCGTCGATGCCGAGACGATCCTCTACCAGTTCACGGTGGAGGATCCGGGGATGTGGACCAAGCCGTGGTCCGGAGAAGTGCCGATCTCCAAGATTCAAGGCCAGCTTTACGAGTACGCGTGTCACGAGGCGAATTATGGCCTCGCCAACACGCTCCGCGGCGCTCGCGTGGCCGAGGAAGAAGCCGGCAAGAAGACCGCCAAGTAGTGACGATGAACCGAAGCGAAAGAGGTAACCGATGAAGACGAGACTGTACGTTATGCTGGCCGGCGCCGGCCTGCTTCTGGCAGCCATGCCCGTTCGGGCGCATCACGCGTTTGCCGCGGAATTTGATCAGACGAAACCGCTCAAACTACACGGAACCGTCGTCAAGTGGGAAGTAAGCAATCCGCACTCCTGGATTCACATGGATGTTAAAGGCGACGATGGCAAAACGGTTACTTGGATGATTGAAGGCGGCAGCCCGAACAACCTCTACCGGCTCGGGTTCACGAAGGATTCTTTGCCGCCCGGCGCCGAGATCCTGGTCGAGGGCTACCAGGCTAAGGACGGATCCACTCGGGCGGTCGGCAAAAACGTTACCTTCGCAGACGGCAGAAGGTTATTCCTTGGTCTGTCGGCGTTGGAGAGTGACCCGAACGCGAAAAAGTAGCCGCCCACGGTGTTTCGCTTTCCGCGTGGAGGCGCCGGCGCTCCCGGGAGAGGGCCGGTTGCCCTCTATCGGGGTTTAAGCGGCGCGGGTCTGCCGAATTTGGCCTCGTCAATCGGAACGTTAGTCTTGATGTCGGTCAACTCGATCGAATCACGTCCGTCGAGCCACGCGTAGGTGATGCGGAACGGCAGTTTGATTCCGTTGACGTCGCGATAATTGCCGTAGTCGATTTGCGTGGGAACGCGGCCGATGGGCGAGTTGCCGTAGCGCAACTCGCGCAACAGCAGGCCGTTCTGTCGGTCGAAGTACAAAGTGACGAGAAGACCGCGCGGCCCGGTTCCCTGTACGACGTCGCACTCGTGACTCTGCCCCAAGGCCAGATCCTGCTGGAGCGAAGTTTGGCTGGATGGGCCCGGAAGATCCATGATCGAGGTCGGCGGACCGGTCTTCAGATTCGTGAGAATCTGCTTGATCTGTCCCGGAAACGAGAGTTGCGCGTCGAATCTCGCGCCGTCCAGATCGCCTCCACTTAACTGAAATTCCCCGAGCACATTGAGCGGTGTTCTCACCCAACCGGTACGGCCATTGTAGCTGCGGATCTGGTCGCCCCGGCCAGTCTCAGCCTTAAACAAGATGATCGTGGAGCGCTGATCCGGGACCTTCGCATCGATTTCGACGTCGCCACCACCGCCGAATCCTCCGAAGCCTACGCTGGTCCCTTTGCCCACAAAGCTGGTGAGACCGGCCAACCGCTGGGCTCCGCCGGATGCCTCGATGTACTTGTCGAGAATCGACCCGGGCGCAGCGAGTCCGGGAGGCGAGACGATGACGTCATCCGGCTCCAAGCTGGGCGTGGTGTAAATGGCCTCCATCGTCGGTGTCACGAGCGGCCGGTCGCGGTTCCGATGGCACGTCCAACAGGTCACCATTTGACGGCCTCCGAAATTGTCCTTGTTGATGGTGGCCACCATGGCCACCATGCGGCGCGCCGTCCGCTTCCGCGGAGTGTCCGCTGCCCAGTCGACCCGGTCGGTGCCGGCATTGGCATGACAATCCGAGCAGTCGAACTGCAGGGCGGCCGTCATGATCCCCATCGTCTCCATGAAATCGTCGACGGGAATCCCTTTAAGCACCTGGATGTTCTTGAAGACTTGTTCCGCCAGGAGGGGTTTGTCTGGTGCGGCGGGTTGGGCGACCGCCAGCCCGGCGCTGATCAGCGCGACAGCCGCAATCCCGGTGGCCGCGAGCGCCGCTCGTCCGGACCCTGACCTGATCGTTCGTCCCCTTAGACTCATATGCGTCGTTGTGCCTCCTAGGAGCGGGTGGAAAGTCACATATTATAGCCCCTTGGCCTCCGGCGCAAGCCTGAAACCTGCCGTCGTATCCTAAAGGTATGGACCGACTGACGGGTGTCACCCCCGCCCGCGCGGGCTGGGTGGCGAAGCTGATTTACCGTGGAATCAACAAGCGGATCGGGCGCGTTCCCAAAGGCAAAACGCTTCAGGCATACGATACGGGGATGCTTGTCGCTTCCACGTGGATGGATGCCGTCGGCGCGAAAGCCAGGACGATTCCGCCCGCTCTCAAAGAACTGGCGCAACTGAAGGTCGCCGCGCTGGTCGGTTGTCCGTTTTGAATCGATCTTCATTCTGCCGTAGGCAGAAAAACTGGCATCACCGAGGCGCAGTTGCGCGACCTGGCGCGATTTGAGCAAAGTGCCGCGTTCAGCCTGACCGAGCGTCTGGTGTTGCGGCTGGCTGTCGCGCTGACGCGGACGCCGGCTTCGGTCGATGATGCGTTCTTCGCGGAGCTGCGCCGCGAATTTAGCGAACCACAACTCGTCGAATTGGCTTCCGCCATTGCTTGGGAAAACCATCGCGCGCGTTTCAACCGCACTTTCGGAATCGGCTCTGAAGGGTTCTCGGAAGGCGATTTTTGCCCAATGCCGGAGAGCTCCTCATTGGCCGGCGAAGCGAGTCCTTCCCACCGGTGAATTCCCTATGGGTCGACCGGTTTCTGGTAGGCTGGGGCGATGATGAGACGAGCAGGATCGGCGCGACTTTTAGCAGGCCTTATTCTCGCAAGTCTCGGCGTCCTGGCTCAGCCTGCTTCCAAAGCTTCCGGGCACTGGGAAGGCACTCTCGAAGCGCCCAATCAGAAAGTGGGCATTGTCGTGGATCTTTCAAAGAGTGCTGCCGGACTCTGGACGGGCTCGTTCAGCATCCCGCAGGCCAACACCCGCGACATCCCCGTTGAAAAAATCTCCGTGGAAGATCCGGTTGTGCGTTTTGTGGTCCCCGGTTTTCCGGGCAGCCCTTCGTTTGAAGGAAAACTCTCCGCTGATGGAATGAGCCTTGCGGGCACAGCCACCGCGCGGAATACCCCGATCCCGTTTCAGCTGAAGCGGACGGGGGAAGCGAAGGTGAATCTGCCGCCGCCCAGCAGCGTCCTGCCGAAGGACTTTGAAGGCACGTGGGAAGGCACGCTCGATGCCAACGGCAACCAGTTGCGGATCGTGGTGAAGCTGGCGCCGGCGACCAACGGCGCCGCCACCGGCGCACTGATCAGCGTCGACCAAGGCAACCAGCCAATCCCAATCGATACCATCACCATCAAAGGCAGGCAGTTGAAATTCGAGGTGCGCCTGGTGGGGGGAACCTTCCTGGGAGCGCTGGGCGCGAATGGCGAGATCTCGGGCAATTGGAGCCAGGGCCCCAACTCCCTGCCGCTCACTCTGAAACGCGCGGCCGCTTCCACGCCGTAAGCGGGAGGATGGCGCTCGGACTCTAGCGCGCGTCCTGGCAGATGTATTCGAACAGTTCGCCCCCGGCAATCCAGGAGGAGGGCGTCTTCTCCCCGATGGTCCAATGAAGCGACCACGGCTTCGTGTAGGCGCCGGGATCGTCGATCGTGGCATCGTAGTTGAGCGTCTTTAGATTCGGACGCGAAATCCGTTCCGTGAGATGCAGCTGCGATGTGGTCGGGTAGGCCCCGGCAATCCACTGCTTTTCGTTGAACCCGACCGTGTCGATCACCAGCGCATCGGCTTCCCAGTGCCCCACGGAGTGGCCGAAGAAGGTCGGACGCAGATCGTCCCCGGCCGGGTGCGCGCGGCCGTCCATATAGACGACGCGCCAGGAGTGCGGACCGGCAATATCGAGGAGAAAGACGCTCTTGAGTTCGGGAGTGTCTACGATCTCAAATCCGGGAGGATTGAAGAAGGACGGACCGCCCGCCGGTTTGCACGCGACCAGTGGCGGATACAAATCCTTCTTGGAACTCCGGTACTGATACAGAGCCTTGGCCCACGGCTGGAAGGGCACGTCGGCGGCTCGCGGCATCCCTCCGAGACCCGGCCTCACTTCCCAATAGCCCCTCTTTTCCGGCGTGGATCCCAGGTTCACGTGGCCATCGGGCCAGCGCGGTGTCTCGAAATCCGCCGGCGCCTGAGCCCAGCAACACACAGCCAGCAAGCACCCGGCGGCGCTGGTGATCGCGGCTTTCGTAAGAAACCAGGTGAGCACCGGCTACCTCATCGGCAACTTCTGACCGCTCGCAAGGATCATCGCGGTGGTGGGCATCGAGCCGCCGCCGTTGCTTCCGTCTTTGGCGAGCGCTGCCCCCTGAACGGTTACCTTGTCGCCAATCCTGACCGTGTCCCGCTTCCAGCCGCCGCGGACCAGGGCGTACGGAGGCCCCATTTCCACCTTGAAACTCCGCACCGTGCCGTTTTCGTCCTTCGCATCAAGGTAGACAAAGGCGTGGGGATTGATCCAATCGAGCTTCGTTACAATTCCCGTAACCGTGAACGGCTTCGTCGAATCGTACTCCGCATCAAACGAGTGATGTGCCATCGCGAGCGCCCCATTCAGAACGATCGCCCCGCATCCCATCAACCAAGTCGCGGTAGGTTTCATCGTCATTTCCGCTCCTTATCGGACGAATGTTGATTCCGCGCTGTCCTCGCAGAAGTATTCTTGAATCTCTTCGTCGGGAACCCACTGGACAGTCCAACCGCCCTTCCAGGGCCGGGTGTAGGTTCTGGGATCGTCGACCGTGACCTGGTACGTCAAGGTGTTCAGGTCCGGCCTGGAAAAACGTTCCGTCAAATGAAGCGCCTCGGTATGGGGAAGCCCCCCTGGCGCGAGCCAGAAGCGCTCATTAAAGCCGACCGAATCCACCACGAGCGTATCGGTTTCCCAATGGCCGACCGAGGTTCCGTAATAGCTAAGGACGGTTTCTGCGGCTTGAGCCAGGGGCCGCTTGTCGGTATAGATGATGCGCCAGTTGCGATCGCCCCCGCCCAGCAGGACCAGAATGCGGCCTAGTTCCCGCTGCT
Organism: Acidobacteriota bacterium; assembly: GCA_028876805.1. GTDB lineage: Bacteria > Acidobacteriota > Terriglobia > Bryobacterales > Bryobacteraceae > PSRJ01. The sequence continues at coordinate 15,461 of JAGWQP010000020.1, forward strand.
CCACGAACTGGAATCCGTGCGGCGTTAGGAACTGGCGCGGGCCGCCGGGCGGAACGCAGCGCGCGATCGGATCATCCTGCAACCGCCGGCGTTGGCGGTACAGGTAGAGCGCCTTGGCCCACGGCAGAAAGGGCGCCACCCGGTCGGCATCGGAGAGGTTCAACAAGAGACCGTCATCGTCGATCGCGATCGTGGCGCCGGTATTTTCGACCAAGGCTTTGAAGCTCGCGGCTCCCCAATATCCTTTTTTGCCCGGAGGCGGTCCCAAGCGGACCTGACCGTCCGGCCAGCGCGGAGCCGGGTCGGGCGGCGCGGACGCACGGTGCGTAACCGACGGGGCAAACAGTCGCTTGCCAGTCCGTGTCAACACCACGGATTTGGCCAAAACCTGCCTCGCCTGGCCTCTGGTTGGAATTCCTTCCACCACCACCACATCACCGATCCCGAGGGCGCTCGGTTTCCAACCGTCGCGATCCAGATCGAGCGGGTTCCCAAATTCCACGGCCCAATTGATGATCGCGCCGGATGGATCGCGCACATCGATAAACAGGTAGGCGCGCGGGTTCACCCAATCGATCCTCGTGACCGGCCCCTCTAATTTCACTTGGCGGTCGCCGTCATAGGTCGCCGAAAATGGGGCTTGCGCGGAGGCCGAGGCCATAACCAGAAGCACGGCGAAGGGCGCCCTGACGAGGTGATTCATGTTAATCTCGCGTGATCCGGAAGTCGCCTTGTGCCGTGCCTTGGTGCCAGGTGCCTTCGATCCTCCGATGGTACGAGCTCAGGTCTTCCAAGCGGCCTTCGGCCGCGATGTGCACCGCCTTGCCAGACGGATCCTTGGTGTCGGCCTCTATGCGAACCGTCCAATTCGTTACGTCCAGGTAGACGCTCGCGAGCGGAATCGCATCCGGCCCCGGGTTGATGGTGCCGCTGATGTTCTTGCCGTCCCAGTTCATCACCAGGGTCAGGTGCGTGCGCTGGGTGATCGTCGGCCCCCAGTCTCCGGCCCAGGTGCCGGTTAACGGATGGCCTTCCTGAGCGAGCAATGACAGGATGGCGATTACCCACCCCAGAGAGCCAATCAGATGGTACGCTCGTCTCGGCATGGCCCCTCCTAGACCTCTGAACCGGTGAAGTATGCGTATTATACGTCAGACGCTCGGTCCGCTCTTTCTCTCGTCGGGATGTATACTGTTCAAAGCCATCCCGATTCCGCCAGCGACCTAACCATGGAACCAATCACCAAGGTCGATATCTCGGACTTCATCGACCGTTCCAGGATCGGCACATTTCAAGTAGGCATCTTCATCTTGTGCGGCCTGTGTTTGATCATGGACGGCTTCGATGTGCAGGCCATCGGCTATGTCGCCCCCGCCTTGCGCCAGGAGTGGAAGATCGCCCCGGCCGTGCTCGGCTCGGTTTTGAGCGCCGCGCTCTACGGCGTACTGTTCGGATCGATTCTGTTGAGCATGCTCGCAGACAAGATTGGGCGCCGTCCGGTGTTGGTGGGAGCGTGCCTGTTCTTCGCCACCGTTTCGATTCTGACGGGGCTCACCGGGAGCGTCCCGCAACTGCTGGCGATGCGTTTCATCGCGGGTCTGGCGCTGGGCAGTATCATGCCGAACGCCATGGCGCTGGTCGGAGAATACGCACCGCGGCGCGCGCGCGTCGCACTTATGATCGTCGTGGGGAACGGCTTTACCGCCGGGGCAGCCATCGGAGGCTTTGTCGCCTTCTGGCTGATTCCCCGCTTCGGCTGGCGTTCGGTGTTCTACTTTGGCGGCGCGGTGCCTCTGGCGATCGGGATTTTCATGTTCTTTATGCTCCCGGAGTCCCTGCAGTTCCTGACGCTGCATGGGAAAGACCCGCAGAAGCTGGGACGGTGGCTCCGCCGCATCGACGCGGCTGCCCCGGCGGGAGGCGCCGTCCAATACGTTGTCCCCGAACAGCGGCGCCGCGGCACCCCTGTGGTGAAACTGTTCCAGAACCAGCTGGCTTCGCGGACAATTCTGCTGTGGACCGTCTATTTCATGAATCTGCTGAACCTCTATTTCCTGTCAAGCTGGCTGCCCACGGTTGCGACTCCGCTGGTCCAGGCCGCGGGAATCTCCGGCGCCTATGCCTTGCTGCTGGGCACTGTGTTGCAAATCGGCGGTGTGGCCGGATCGCTGGGGCTTGGCTGGTTCGTGCAACGCTCGGGCTTTGTGGGCGCGTTAATGACATGCTTCGTTTTGGCCGGCGTGAGTATCGCCTGGATCGGCCAGCCGGGGATCTCCCTGGTTGGCTTGTTCGGCGTGGTTTTCGTGGCCGGCATCGGCATTGTGGGCGGCCAGTCGGCCCTCAATGCCTTGGCGGCGACACTCTACCCGACCGACCTCCGCTCCACCGGAATCGGCTCCGGCTTGGGCATCGGCCGTATCGGTTCAATCGTGGGACCGACCCTGGCCGGTATTCTGCTCAGCCTGCACTGGACCACCCATCAGCTCTTCCTGGCGGCCGCCGTGCCCGCCTTCGTTTCCGCGGTGGTGATGATCGGAATGCGCGGAGTGATCCGGGCCAATGCTCACGCCGGACGCGAGCACCAAGTGATGGTGCACTAGCGCTCGCGCTCCGGCGCAACGCGACTCCCTTACATCCGGACGGTTACCGGCTGGCGCAAGGCCACCGTAAGACGGGTTTCGGGCGCGAGGTGAACGTTTCGTATGCCCGTAGCTAATGCGCCGGTGGTGCCCACTCCGGCACCGGCTCCCGTGCCGACCAGGGCCCCTACGCTCCCAGCGGTAGCGGCTCCGATCGCCGCGCCGGCACTCGCGATTCCCCCGATGAGCAGCAGGTTCCGCTTCTTATGATCCTTGCTGACGCGCGCGGCCGTCGAAGTCGTCACTCGGTAGGCCTTTCCTTGCCGTTCCACCGAGTCAATGGCGACGCCCATCACGGCGCGGCCGCGTAGGCGCCCGGACTGTTTTGATTCGACCACGTGCCCACGGCAAACCGCTCCCTGCGGCAGAATCACCACGCCGTTGCGGCTGACCGGCGCCGCCAAGTGGGCCGTGAACCGCGTCCCCGCCCGGTCGCGCCGGGTATCGAGCGCCTGCGCCAACCGGACGGTAATTTGCGTGCCAGCCGGCAGAACAGTTTCGGGCTGCGTGGGAGTGCTGGGAGCGGACTTAGGAGCTCCCGCAGCCAGCAACGGAGAACAAACGGCGAACACCAAACCGATTCGGACAAGACATTTTTTCATAGGTGTTTCGTTCATGGGCACGGCTCATACCAGTGTGCGACTACGCACACTTGAGCGTCTAGTCGGCACAGCCCTTGGGCGGTACCGCCGGCCAGGGCAAACCCGTTCCGTGACCCTTACCTGGCTGAAATCAAGAAACTTAGTGGCGGAACTCGCCGGCGCCCTTGCGCCCGAGGCCGGCGACCCGACACCTTCGGCTCAATCGTCGGCATCGGGAGGCTTGGCGGGGATCGCAAGTGCGAGATCATATCGAAGCCTTCGATACCGAGTCTGCTTCCGGACCCCGTCTACGGAGCAGCGTGGCGGCCGCAGGTGGTGAGCGTTGGCTTCCTCGATTGGCGGCTCTCGACCGCGCCGGCCGGCTCGCCGTGCTAGGATCGGAGGCACGGCCGATCCGCACCTCCGCTTGCGGGCGCCGGACTACTGGTTTCGGGTCGCTTGGCATCTGATCGTGAAGAGTGTCTCTCCGCCTTTGGTATTTCCCGGAAATCACCTCCTGCTGTTGGCGCTATTGGTCGAATTTCACTCCACCACGAAGGGATCTAGAGCGATCTCTACTGAGCCATTGAAGTCCAACGAATCGGGCTGGCGGTAGAATGGCGGAAGGGCCCCGAAGTCATGTTTCGGCCCGCCGGGCGCCGAACGCCCTCACTAATTTTATGTTCCATACCGTGAAGCAAGTTCGCGCGGCGGTCTCTCTGGTGAGACCGGAGGCCGTACGCGCACTCGCCTGCCAGCGCATCACCATCGGGCTGGTGGCGGCGAGCCGCGGCGGGTACGCCGAGCTAGAGGATTTTCTGATTCCCCCGGGAGCGCCGCATGAGGCGCGGTTCGAACCCATGAACACCCTCTACCGCGCGGGAGACCCCGGCACGCCCGAGCACGTCGATCTGGTTCTTTACGAACACGGCCTGCCGTGCCCGCACGGAGCCTTTCCCTACCGGCGTACCGACCCCCAGTCGACGGTTGCGGAAATTCTGCGAACTAAAGAGGAATTGGCCCTGCCGCTCGCGCGTCAGTATCCCGTCTTCCGCCGCGCGGTAGTCGAGCGGACCATCCATGCCGTGGCTTGCGAGAACGCGTTGTTCGCGGTCGTCACTTCTTTGCCCAACGCGGTTCCCAGCCTGTTTGAACTGCCGTGGGCGGTGGGCGAATTCGCTTCCGACACCGCGTTCCTCACGGTGAACCAGATTCGCATGGCGTTCATGATTGCCGCCGCCTGTGGCAAAGAGATCGGGTTCGTGCACCAGAAAGCGGAGATGCTCTCGATCGCGGCCGGTGCCTTCGGCTGGCGGGCGTTGGCGCGCGAGCTGGTAGGCAAGATCCCGCTCGGCGGCGGGATCATCCCTAAAGGAGCTATTGCGTTCGCGGGAACCTTCCTGGTGGGTAAGGGCCTCGAGGCCTATCATCACGCTCGCGCCCCGCTCACCAAAGCCGAGCGCGACGAGGTGTATGAAGAAGCCTACGAGCGCGGCAAAATGGTAGCCGAGTCGTTTTCAAAAGAAAGCGCGCGACTGCGCTGAATCCGCGGCGGCCTCAGACGTGGGCTCGGAGAACCGGGTGGGTGGCGCCGGTGATCGGGATCACCCGCATCGGGCGAGCACACGGTTCGAGCGAGTTGGCGGCGATCGACAGACCGCGAGTCCGAAAATGATATTTCACCACTCCGAGTGTGACTCGATCGCCGTCTACACCGATCACGCGGCCTTCGATTATGAGCTGTAACTTCACCCGGTCGTCCAACAGAACCGGCCACGCGACCGAGACCTGCAGCCGGGCGGCGACCTGGAGGGCCGGTTCGGCGATGAACACGACTCGCCGGCTGCCAAACCGAGTGGTTCGGCCGCTGCCTGTCTCGACCGGCCTGCCGTCCGATAGAACCTGGTAATGAAGGTCCAGCGTAATCGGGTAGAGGGGCGGGTAACGCAACTTGTCCTGCCGTCTCACGGTTCCTCCAAGATCCACACCAATAGAGTGAATCGGAGAGCAACGCCGTTTCAGGCGGGAGCACCGGCGGTGCGGCAGTCTAGAGTGCGCCGGCGCCCAGTATGCTGAACACCGCACTATTGGCCCCAATGGAGAGCGCGAGGATCAGCAAGGCAACCGATGTAAAAAGAGGTGACCTGATCCGTAGGCAGAATGCATATCGCATGGCTCAGTTGATTGCGCCAGTATAAACCTGGAATGGAGCCCAGTAGTAAGGCTTGGCGTAAGAACCGCCACCGCGAACGAGGGACAGCTTGGCAGCACGCAAGGCATCGGCTGGGGTGGAACCGCGTGCGATCTCGGCGTAAAGACCCGACATTAGTTGCGCAGTCGAGCGGTCGTTCACATCCCACAAGCCGGCAATCACATTGCGCGCGCCGGCGCGAAGGAAGGCCCAGGCGAAGCCGACCGGACCTTCACCCGCGTAGGTTTTCGCTCCGGCGCTTCGGCACGCGGAAATGGTCACCAGTTCGGCGGTAAGCGGGACGGACATCACGTCGCGCGCAAAGAGCTTGCAGCGGTCCGCTGGACCGGACAGGATGACGGCCGAATCGAGCGGACTCTGCGTGTTGGCCGCCGCGTGGGCAGAAAAGTGGATGAATTCGAAGCTCCCCGGCTGGGTGCCGACATATGAATCCGGGCGGGCTTCCGGCCCTCGCAAAACCTTCGAGTCGGAGTCGCCCATCGTGGAGCGGATGCTGTCGATTTCGCGCGCGGCGAACTCTAGCCTGGGATACTCCTGGAGGACCTGCGCAGGGTCTCCCATCAGGAGCAGTCCCTTTCCCTTGTGGAAGTATGGATGGCGGCTAGTGTCCACCAGGTAATCGAGCGACGGCGCAATCTCCACGTTCGCCTCTTCGATCCAGAACTTGTTACTATCGCTGCTAGCCGGAAAGCTTTCGAAGTTGAATGAGTACAAATCCTCGTCCGGCACAAGGATAACCCGGCAGCCCGCACACAGATCTTCGGCTGCCGGAGCCACCAGCGTGTCATACAACTTGCGGCCGACGTCGCCCGCGGCATCCAGCGGATTGCGCTGCCCGAGCACAATGTTGCGATAGGCTTCGACGAGGGCGCGGATCGTTTTCGCCGGTGGCAGTGTGTAATTGCCAATCCGCTCTGCCGTAATCACCCAAAGGTACGATTGATTCTCACCGAGCCAGTATTCGAGCAACACCGCTTGGGCTTGCTGTGCCAACTTCTGGTAAGCCTTCGCTGCGTGCGACTGAGCGGGCGTCGGACGGCCACTCCGCTGGGCGAGCACGTGCGACCGGCTCGACTCGGCCACTTCAAGAGCCCGCTGGGACTGATGGTTGGCGACCAGAAAGTCGACGTACTTGCGATAGAACCGGATCAAACTCGCAAGGTAGGCGAACCTGTAGTCGTCTTTGATCAGCTGAGAACTCAGCCGTTCAATGGCTGAGACCGTGATCCTGAACTCCGCATCGGCACGCACGGTACGATGGCTCTGAACATAAACATCGGCAAGACCAGTGTGTGCTTCCAGGGCCACGCTGGGGTCTTCGGCCGGCCCGCTCATCGTCGAGCGGAACAAGGATTCCGCCTTGGCAAGCTGGCCCCGGCCGAGAGCGATTCGACCCGCGTTGAGGAGCGAAGACGCTTCGAAGAGCGTATTTCCGAGGCTCCTCTTCAGCGCCAGCGCCTCATTGTTGTATTGCTCGGCAGCATCCCAGTCTTGCAATTGGATTGCGTTGTTCGCCAGATCGGTCAACCAGCGAGAGGCCCAATCGTCGTTCGGCACCTGGCGCGCTACTTGCAGTGCATGGCGAAATGCGGCCTTTGCTTCGGTGTAGCGGCCTGTATCCTCCAGGACGTTCCCGTCATTTCCGGTCCAGATTTGCTCTTCGAACTGGTTGCTTGCCCTGGCGAAGCCAGTTTGCGCGTGCTCATAATAAAGCCGAGCCTTGTCATAATCCCCCAGGCGGTAGTAACAGGTCCCCAAATTGCCGTCGTCGCGTGCAACTGATTCATTCGCGTGCAATTGCGTGTGGAGCATTCTTGCTCTCTCTAGCCAAATAATCGCCTCGTCGAACCGGGCGGCGGTTAGCAAGGTGTAACCTAGGTTCCCTGTGGCAGTCGCCTCCAAGTAAAACTCTTGTAGGGCGGATGCCTCTTTGATCACTCGGCGTAGTGAAGCTTCTGCTTCATGGAACCGAACCTGCTTCACCAACAGTAGGGCGCGGCGGAGCTCTATCTCAGTGGCTAGACCATTGGAATCCGATTGGTGTGCCCGTTCAGCAGCTCGATTGAGTAGATCTTCAGCCTCCGCGTAGCGCGCCATGATGTAAGCTGCAAAAGCTCGCAGCAGAAGCGTTTTTCCACGAGCCTCTGCCCATTCGGGCCTATCAGGAGGATCCTCATTCAGAACAGCTAGAGCGGCAGAGGGCTTGCGTTGCGCCAACAGGATCTCTGCTTTCAAGAGGCGAAAACGCCACTCGAAAGTCAAATCTTTCGCTTGCCTGGCGCGAGAAAGCCCACGCTCAGCCTTACTGAGGGCCAGGAGATGTTGGTCAGATTCTAAAAGATTGATCGCAGCACGATAATCCCCACTGAGACTGCGCGGCTGGGTCACACAGCCGACAAGCAGTAGTGCCGTGAGCGACAGCAATACACGCATCTACTAGTACGGGCTACCGCCATCGTCCGCCGCGACGGCCATAACGTCCCCTTCGACAGGTGAGCCCAGATTCACATGGATCATCGTCAGTCTACGGGTCTTTTTGCTGAGCTGCAACTCGGCGAGTTGAATCGTCCCAAAACCTTCAACATGGACGACATGCCCAAAGCACTTGTATTCAGGAGGGCGCTCCGGTTCTAGAGTGCGCAGTAAGGAGACGCAAGTGATGCCTTTCGTATGTGGCATCTCGGCATCATCCACGGCCGGGCGGTGAAACCATCGTTGCACCCTTTCTGGCACTTCATGCAGTCGATGCTTTAGCGTAATACGATCAAAAAGGCTCCGGAATTCCTTTTCGGTCCGATATGCATCTGCAACTTGCTGATGCGTGTGCAGCCGGTCAAAGACATCCAGACAGAGATCCACGTTCACCGGGACACCAGCAATTTTCAGATTCTCAAACCGCGTTCCAGCAAGTTTGATCGAGGGCTGGCTGTCGGGACCGCCGTCATGGGTCGAGACTAGGTTTGCAACCACGCGATCAGCCGTGAGCATACCCATGATGTTGAGACCCTCGATTGTAGACTTGATCAATGTGTTAAAGACCATCCCGCCATCTCCGTTGCTCTTCGAGCCGGCAACTTCGCTATGAGCTACGTCGAACTGGAGGATTTCGCGATAACGGAAGTCCCGCGAACGAGCCGTGCCGTAGCCGCCAATCTCCGGCAGAGCGGCCGCCGCCTGGATTTCAATGATCTCTTGAAACGGATTGTGAATACGGCCGCCCGCACCGATGGCATGTCCGCTAAAACGGTACCGACTAGGCAACGTGCACCTCGCTAATAGAATTCGAAATGAAACAGGTAGGTAGCAATCTTACCATTCTCGGGCCCGTTTTCCCCGAAAATTGTAAGTTCGTAGTCTCCGGAGGACAGTTTCCCGGCCGGCACCAGGACGGTGATGGGCTGCGCGCCGGCCGGCGCAGGCCCTGTAACCTCAAATATATTTTGGCCAGCTCGCGTCAGCACGCAACGGTAATCTGAAGACCGCACGTCGGGCGGAATGTCCGCCGAAAGCGGCACAAAGGGCGCGCCCCGCGGAACGCGGATGGGTGCAGCCTCGCCGCGGGAAGCGCCGGCCAACTGAATCGCCGGCAGCACCACCGGGTTCTCGAGGAGGTGCTCGAGGCGCGGGATTACGATTGCGCCTTCATACAAGGCAACGCCGGCGAACGCAAAGGCTGCCGCTGATGCGAGAGCAAACGCCCATTGCAGCTGCAACGAGAAAAACCGGAATGGTTTTCGCGGCACGGGCGGGCTTGCCGGCGCCGCGAGCCGGCTCGGGCGACCCATCACGGCTCGGGCGTTGGCGATGAACACACCACCCGATTCCACGGCTTCCGCGCAGTCGGTGCATTCGAAATAGTGTTGTTCGAAATCCTCTGCTTCGGAGGCGGACAATTCGCCGAGCAAGTACCGTTCAGCGGCTTGTGTTCCGATGGCTTGAGAATGGTCCATCAATTTACGCCCTCATGGTTACAGTGAAGCGCCTGCCGATTCCGTTTCGCAGCCTAGACCTCGCCACCCGCCGCCCCCCGGGCTCCGGATTCGAGGAGCTGAGCTTTGAAGCGCAGCCGGGCTCGATGCAGAAGGACCCTCAGATAATTGCGGTCGATTTGTAACTCCCGGCACACCAAATCCTTATCCTCCTCCTCGAGAAGCACGCGCCGCAGCAGTTCGCGGTCTTTTTCAGGTAATTCCCCTAGAATTCGTCGAACGACGCTGGTGCGCTCCTCCGAGATCATTCGCCCCTCCGCGCTGGGCGAGCGATCGGTCGGATCCTCAACCGTTTCCGGCACTTGATCGTGGCGCGTATGGATACGAAGAAACTCCCGGGCAATGTTGCGGCACACAGAGTGGACGAACCCCGGCAGGCTGGCCGGATTCTCGAGCGTTTTGCCGGAGCGGAAATACGACAACACTCGAAGGAACGTCTCCTGGGAGGCATCCTGGATCAATTCGGGGGATCGCAACCGGGCCCGGAGTTTCAACTGTACCGGACGGTAGAAGTGTGACACCAGGACATTTTCGGCGCGAGCATCGCGATCGGCCAAGGATCGCAGGAAATTGTAATCGAACAGGAGCCTTCGGTCCTCCTCAGCACGACTATATCATTCAGGGTGAGCGCGCCCAAGATCTTGAAACTGAATGCGGAACTGCTTTTGCCTGCGAACTCATACCAGACCGCGCAGGCACCATAGCTTCGGTTTGGGGTGTTTTCGCCCCGATTTTTTTGCGCCCAACGACGACGTTGGTACGTCTTACAATCAAGGAGGGGAGTCGCCCCTCGGAGTAACAAGTATGCGTTTGATTTATATTGGACTGACGGTAGTGCTGGCGGGAAGCGCTTGGGCTGACACGGTGACCTTGCGCAGCGGTCGGGTGATTCAAGGCACGTACTTGGGAGGCTCCGCACGCCAGGTCCGAATCGACTCTGGGGACCAGGTTCAGACCATCGACGTGGGCGATATCGCAAAGATTGAGTTTACGGCGACGGAGGCGTCGCAGCCCGCGCCCCTCGCGCCGCGCGCCGATTCCGGCAAGGTGTTCCGCCCCGACGCGAGCAGCACGGCTGCGGTTCGGTCGGCGGCCGAACTGCCAGCCGGAACCAACATTGTCGTTAGGATGATCGACGGAGTGGACTCCCAAACCAACTCGGTGGGGCAGACGTTCGCGGCAAGCATCGATGAACCGGTGATGCTGAACGGCGATACGGTGATTGCGCGTGGCGCCGACGTCGTGGTCAAGCTCGTGGACTCCAAAGAATCCGGTAAGCTCACGGGGCGGTCGGAACTAACGCTGGATCTGGTTTCGGTCAAAGTCAACGGCAGGCCGGTGGATATCAACACGCAGACCGTCTCGCGCGAGAGCGCGTCGCGCGGCGAGCGCACAGCGAAGGTGGCGGGAGGGGCGGCAGCGCTTGGCGCCATCATCGGGGCGATTGCCGGGGGCGGAAAAGGCGCGGCCATCGGAGCTGGCGCGGGCGCCGCGGCCGGGGCCGGAGCCGAAGTGGTCACCAAGGGGCAGCGGGTGAAGATTCCTTCGGAAACGCGGTTGACTTTCGTCCTGGATACGCCGGTTCGACTCTGACCGGCTAGCGGCCGTCGGCGAGATCCAGATCCTGCTCCAGGTCTTGGGCCTGCTGAACCCGGAGAATCTTCGCTTTGGTCGATTCTAGCGGCGCATCGGACACCTCGACATCGAAGGAGCTGAGCAGGCGGTAGCTGCCCGGCGCCAGATCGGTAAATTGATATTGGCCTTGGGCATCGGTGCGGGTCACCTGGGGATCCTTGACCCGGCGGGCGGCCTGATCATACGCCTCCAGGTACACGGGAGCTCCAGCTACTGGCTGGTGGCTCGATCCGGTGACCATGCCATGCACCGCTCCCGGCATGGCGGAGAGCTGAAAATGAACCGTCTCGGAGGTGCCCGCGAGCAGGACTTCGTTCCAACCGTCCGCACGGCCGGTGTTGCCGCCCTGAGACCGTGTGCCGGAAAAACCCGCCACAAAATACCCGGGTACGGGCGCGAGCGCAAGATCCCATCGTCCGGGCAGAAATTGGAGGCGATCGCCGGCTAGTTGAAGAGTTTGGGTCTTGCCGGTGCCGGCGAGATCTTTGCGGCGGGCGAGCACCAAAACCATACGGGCATCGACCGGCTGGCCCTGACTGTCCTTCAACACGAACTGCACGTCCGGCAGCGGGCGCAACTCCACACGGATGTCGCTACGATCGCGATTCACCACCATCGGTTGGTAGGCTGCCTGAATGACACCCGTCCGCGGATCGGCGGGACCTTGAGCATAGAGTTCGTACTGGCCGGAAGATGTGGGATTGAAGTAGAAATTCCCGGAGGCGTTGGAGGCCGTCGTCTCCGCGCCCGTATCGGACACCAGGGTCACGTTGACCTGCGCGGGAGGATAGATCTGGCCCGAGAGACTGAGCAGGTTGCCGGCGAGCGGACGAATGTTGATGTCATCGGTCTGTTGATCGAGTGTGACCTCGATCGAGGTGGCGTCGTCGGCGCGCAGAGTGTCCCGGTAAAACGTCGGGAGGTAGCCGCCGTCTTCATACTGCCGCGCCACCGTCCGGATGTAGTATTTTCCGGGCTCCAGACCGGCGATGCGGTAGCGGCCGCGCTCATCGGAACGGGAGCGGGCTACCAGTTCAAGTGGCCGGGCCACCCGATACGCCACCACGTCGTGCTCGGGCAGCCCCACGTCGCTTTCGTCCAGCACCGTTCCGGCGATAGACCCAAAACGCGGCAGGGGGATGTTCAGGACCTTCGATTCTCCGGCCTGGACCACAATCGGGATCCCCGACGCTCGCCAGCGTTTCTGTCCGTAATTCACCGGCGCGAAGCCCGGCCGCGAAACCGCCATCAAGTAGGCGCCGCCGGGCAGTCCAGAGAACTCAAACGTGCCGAACTGGTTCGTGCGAGTCGACGCGGTTCGTTCGGCGACGCCGGACACCGGTTCGAGAACCACTAACGCGCGGGCCAGCGGACGCCCCGTCTGATTTTCGACCACCGTGCCGCGGATGGCCGCGGCTTGAAGGGAGCCGGCGCCGAGCGCGATTAGCAACCATCTCCGCATAGCGTAAAGATTATTGACGCACTACCGGCGGAAAAAGCGCAACCCACAGGCCGACCGGGAAATCCCTTAAAGGTGGTAAAGCATCGCATACACGACGACACCGGTCACGCTGACGTAGAGCCAGATGGGCAGCGTCCACCGCGCCAGCTGGCGATGCTTCTGGTAGCGTCCGGCGCGGCCGCGGCGTAGCGTAATGATGGCCAGAATCGGCACCAGCGCCGCCAGCACCGTATGGCTTGCCAAGATGCTCAAGTATATCGTGCGGATTGCGCCGGTTTTCGGAAACCGCACCGAGCCCACCTGGTAGTGATACACCAGGTACGAGACTAGGAACAGGCAGGAGACCACAAACGCCGTCTGCATGACCTTGCGATGGGTTGTGATGCGCTTCCGCCGGATCAACCGATAGCCCCATACGAGCAGCACGGCGGCAGTCGCGTTCAGCAAAGCGTTCACCGTGGGCAGCAGCGGCGTCGTCATTTCTCGCGCTCCAACCGGCGGACATCGGCGAGCAGCCGACTGGGAAAGTCCCGTTCCGAGAAGCCATAGTAGCCCCGGATGCGCCCCTTCCGATCAATGAGGGTGAAGCGGGTGCTGTGGTCCAGGCGGCCGTCCACCCGATTCAGATGGAACACGTTGAGCCCCAGGTGATCGAGCCGGACCGGTTCACCGGTCAAGAAAAACCAGCGTCCGGGGGGCGCCAGAAAGTGCTTCGCGTAAGCGTCGAGCACCGGCGGCGTATCGCGGGCCGGGTCCACGGTGAAAGAAACCAGCCGCACGTCCGCGAGATCTCGGGTCTCGGTTTCGACCTGGCGCATCCGCTCGCTCATCATCGGACACGGACCGGGGCAGTGGGTGAAGATGAAGTCAGCCACCCAGATGCGGCCGTTGAGTGAATGGCTGTCGAAGGCGTAGCCATCCTGCCGAGTGAGCTCGAACGGCGGAACCCCGCCCAGCACCGGTAACGCGCGCCCTCCGCAGCCAATGAATGCGCCGAGCAAAGCAGCGACAACGAGACCCCCGACTCCTGGCCCCCGAGTTCCGGCTCCGACCCTCATGCCGCGCTGCGCGTCGTTTTCTGCTTGGCCATCATGCCGCACAGCAGCAACAGGCCGAGTCCGAACGCGAGGGTGACCAGCAGGCTTTCGGCCCCACCCGGAGTGATGTTCGGCAGACGCAGCGTGTGATTTAACAGCGAAAGCGCGTACGTCAGCGGATTCACCCGCATGATCAACTTCATCCATCCCCGCGCCTCGGAAAGCGGAAACAGCGCGCCCGACACCATCCACATCGGCATCAGCAGCAGATTCATGATGGCGTGAAATCCAGCGGTCGAATCCATCTTCCAAGCGATGGCGAAACCCAGGCCGGTCAGCGTAAACGAAATCAGGAAAACCGCCCCCACTACCGGGAGCACTTCACCCGCCTGAAGACTCATACCGGCGAGCGGGGCGAAGGCCAGAAAAATCACGCCTTGAATCCATGCCAGGGTGGCGGCGCCTAGAATCTTGCCCAATACCATGCTGGTCCGCGGTGCCGGCGAGACGAGCATCGACAACAGAAAGCCTTCGCGCCGGTCTTCGATGATCGAAATCGTGGAGAAGATCGCCGAGAACATCACGGTCAGCACCAGCGCGCCGGAAAAGAAACGCCCGAGAGTGTTGGAACCGTAGCCGATCAACAGCCAGATCACGAGCGGCGACGCGATGACGCCGAGTAGGCGGCTCTTCTGGCGCCAGAAGCGGATTAGCTCGCGTTGCCAAAGCGTCGCGGCGGGGAGAAAGAAACTACTCAATGGAGGCTCCTGTCTCGCGAACGAAGACGTCTTCGAGCGTCGGCTTGTGCAGGCCGACGGATTCAATGGCGCCCGGGAAAGCCTCAACCACTTCGGTGATGAAGCGGTGGCCGTTTTGGATCTCGACCCGCACCAGACCGTCCATCACCTTGGGTTTGAGGCCGAAGCGCTGCTCGATTCGCCCGGACAGCGATGAGGTGTCGTTCGCCTCGAGCACCACCACGTCGCCGCCGATGCGAGACCGGAGCTCGCGCGGGCTGCCGTGGGCGACGATCCTTCCCTGGTGCAGCAGCACCAGCCGGTCGCAGCGGTCCGCTTCTTCCAAGATATGGGTGGTCAGCAGAATCGTGACACCCTCGCGGCTGCGCAGGTTTTCCACGTGGAGAGAAAGGTCGCGGCGAGCCGCCGGATCCAGGCCCGTCGAAGCTTCATCCATCAGCAATACCGGGGGCCGGTGCAGGAGCGCCTTGGCGATCTCGACGCGGCGACGCAGGCCGCCGGAGAGCGTCTCCACCAGATCCTTGCGGCGGTCGGCGAGGCCGAGTTGGTGCATGGCGTGCTCCATCCGCTCGCCGAGCGCCGCTCCGCTCAGCCCGTGCAAGTGACCCTGGCTGCGCAGGTTCTCTTCGACCGTGAGCGCTTTGTCCAGGCTCTGGGTCTGGAACACGACTCCCACGTGGCGCCGCACCTGGGCCGGTTCGCCGACGACGTCGTAACCGGCTACGACGGCCCGGCCGTCGCTTGGAACCATCATGGTCGAAAGAATCCGGAATAGGGTGCTCTTGCCGCCACCGTTTGGCCCCAACAGCCCGAAGATCTCGCCTGGTTTCACATCGAAACTGATCTCGGAGAGGGCCACCCGCTCGCCGTAACGATGAGTCAGGTTTTGGACTTCAATCACAGCCCCGGCCTATCCAGGATCATCAGGCCGTAGATGAGCGGCAGGTAAAGCACGGACGTCATCAAGACACTGCGCGCACGCAGGATGTTGCGGTCCAGCGCCACGCGTACGCCCGAATACAAAAACCACAGCCCGAGAACCAGCGCGCCCAGACCGTAGACGATCCCAGACATCCCCATCAACGCCGGAGTGAGGCTGACAGGAATCAAAGCCATGCCGTACACCACGATTTGCCGCGCGGTCGAGCGGCCATCGGGCTCAACCACCGGCAGCATTCGAATGCCGGCCCGCGCGTAATCCTCTTTGTACATCCACGCAATGGAGTAAAAGTGCGGGAACTGCCACAAAAACAGAATCGCCCCCAATACCCACGCTTCTCGGCTCACCGCGCCCGCCGCTGCGGCGTAACCGATGACGGGCGGCATGGCACCCGGAATCGCGCCTACAGTCGTCGACCACCACGTTCTTTGTTTGAGCGGCGTATACAGAAACAGATAGCTGGCTAGCGTGAAGGCACCGATCACACCCGAAAGCAGGTTCACCCCTAGCCATAACTCCACAAAGCCCGCGATTGAAAGCGCAACGCCAAACGCCAGTGCGCGCTCGGCCGAGAGCCGCCCGGCTGGAAGAGGGCGGCGAGCGGTGCGGCGCATGCTGCGGTCCGCGTCGCGCTCGTACCATTGATTGAGCGCCGCCGTGCCGGAGGCGATGAGGCAGGTGCCGACGATCGTATGCACGAGGGAAACGAGATGGATCGTTCCCAGCAACGCGCGCCAACCCGAAGAGCGTGGCAGCCCGAAAAAGTAACCGATCGCTGTGCTCATCAGGATCAGCCAGGTAATGCGGGGCTTGGTAAGTTCGACGTAATCGCGTACGAGATGACCGGTCTGTGGTTTGGAAGTCAACCCGGGAACCATGTGGAAAAGCCGGTGCCTTTATTGTAAACGTTTCCGAGCGCCCCCGCCAGGTTGCGGAAGGGCGTGGCCGGTGAGCCATATGCGTCCTCGGGCAGTCTTGCTTTTTGTGCAGTTCGGGAGCATAATTTCCTCTATTCGCATCATTCCTCTCTGATCTCTGGGAGCCCTGTCGGCGCGGCACGGTTTGAGCGAAATCGGAATTTTAGGTTAGTAGACAGAACCTTTGTAGCGAGGAGAGGTGAACATGCGTTCCTTTAAGCGGTTTTCTGGCTTTCGGCCGGTAGCTTCATTCGGGGTTTTCGCCCTGTGCCTGGGGACTCTCGTCGGCTTCAGCGCCCCGCCGGTGTGGGCACAGAACGCCGCGGGCGGCGTTATCTCCGGCCAGGTGACCGATCAGCAGGGAGCGGCCGTACCAGGCGCCAGCATCAGGCTGACGGAGACTTCAACCAACTCCACGACCAACACTACCACCAACGACGCGGGCCGCTATACGTTTCCGACGGTTTCTCCCGGCGTCTACGACCTGGTGGTGACCAAGGAGGGTTTCGCGCTGACGCGGATGCCTGCGCAGAAGGTAGACGTGGGCCTCGCGCTGACCATCAACGTCGCGCTGCAACTCGGCCAGCCCTCGACCATCGTCGAAGTCTCCGCTGCCGCAGGCGCAGATCTGCAGACGATGAACTCCACGGTCGGCTCGACCATCTCCGGCGACGCACTGCAGTTTCTGCCCAATCTTGGACGCGATGCCTCGACTCTGGCCACGCTGCAGGTGGGCGTGACGGCGTTCGGAAATACCGGCGGAGCCAATCAGGATCAGAACAGTTTCCAGCTCGACGGCGGCAACAACAGCAACGATATGGATGGCAATCAAAGGACTTATACGCCCAGTAACGGCTACACCGGCACTAGTTCGACCGGGGGCTCTCCCTCGGGGGTGATGCCGACTCCCGTCGAGAGCATCGAGGAATTCAAGATTGGGAGCAGTAACCAGACGGCGGACTTCGCCGGCGCAGCGGGGAGCCAGGTCCAGATGGTTACCAAACGCGGGACCAATTCCTTCCATGGCGCCGCCTACGAACACTACTTCGCAGCCAATGTTGGCGCCGCGAATCTATGGAAGAACAATCACACTCCGTCTGGAGGCCTGCCTTATACACCCCTGCCCGCCACTCACCGCAACCGCTTTGGTTTCGCCGGAGGCGGTCCGATCAGCCCGAAATTCTGGGGAGGCAAGACCTATATCTTCGCCAACTACGAAGGCTTTCGTTTCCCGCAGACTACTACCTTCGAGAAGGCCGTCCCATCGGTGCTGTTGCGAAACGGAATTATTCAGCTCCCGGACGCTAACCGCGTCTATCAGGCCTATAACCTGAACAACGTCCCGGTTACCGTGAATGGCGTCACCTATCAGCCGGCCACCTGCTCGAACGGCTCTTTTTGCGATCCGCGAGGGCTTGGGTTTAATCCGATCGTGAAGCAGATCTGGAACACGATGATGCCGTTGCCGAACGATCCCCAGTACATCGTCGCGAACGGCGTTTCCGACGGCGTGAATCAACAGGGTTATCTGGCGAATATCCGACTGCCGCAGAGCTCCGATTTCCTCGTGGTCCGGCTGGATCATGACTTCGGCGATAAATGGAAATTCATGTCGAGCTATCGCTACTATCGCTTCCTGCAGTTAGCGACCACGCAGGTTGACATCGGCGGGGTGCTGCCAGGCGACCAATTCGGCGTTCCTTCATCGTCGGCACCGCGGCCGCAGAAGCCCTCGTTTTGGGTGGCCGGGTTGACGGGCACCATCACGCCGAATCTCACCAACGACTTCCATGTGAGTTACCTGCGTAACTTCTGGCAGTGGTCGACTGTCGGCGGCCCCCCTCAGCTTCCTGGCCTCGGCGGCGCGCTAGAGATGGGTGGTGAAGGCGCCGCGGTGAATGCCCTGATTCCTTACAACGTGGACTCGCAAAATACCCGCAAACGGTTCTGGGATGGGCAGGACTGGCTCTTGCGCGACGATCTCAGCCTGCTCCATGGCAATCACCTGTTCCAGTTCGGCGGCTCCTACCAGCGCAACTTCGACTATCATCAACGCAATGACAACGGTGTCGGCATCGATACGTCCCTCACCTATCAGCTCACGAACGGAACCGGCATCAACTTTACCAGCCAGCCGGCCGGTCTGCCCGCCACCCAAGTCACTAACTGGCAAAACCTCTACGCCCAGGTGCTGGGCCTGGTCAGCCAACCCCAGGTGATGTACACACGCAGCGGCTCGAATCTAACTTTGAATCCGCCGGGAACACCCGGTTTCGATCAAAGCGTGATCCCGACGTACAACGTTTACGTGAGTGACACCTGGCACATGAAGCCGACCTTCACCTTGACCTATGGACTGGCCTACACGCTCGAGATGCCGCCCTACGAGCTCAACGGGAAACAAGTCGGCCTCACGGACCCGTCCGGCAAGCCGATTGTGTTAACCGACTTCCTCGCTGAAAAGCAAAAGGCGGCGCTGGCGGGTCAGGTTTACGACCCGACGGTCGGGTTTGCGACCATCCGCAATATGAGCCCCTCGCTCAAGTATCCGTTCGACCCCTTTTATGGAGGACTGAGCCCGCGAATCGCGGCGGCCTGGAATCCCAGTTTTGACAGCGGCCCTCTCGCGAGCGTGTTTGGCCATGGCAAGACGGTGATCCGGGGCGGGTACAGTCGCATCTACGGCCGGCTCAATGGCGTGGGCTTGGTTCTGGTACCTCTGCTCGGCACCGGGTTGTTGCAACCGGTGTCCTGTATTGGCGCCAGCGCAACCGGCCAATGCCTCGGAAACGGCGGGGTCGATCCAATCACCGCGTTTCGGATCGGCGCCGATGGCATGACGGCACCGCTGCCGGCGGCTTCCCAGACTCTCCCACAACCGTACCTGCCCGGCGTGAACGGCAGTGCGGCGGCCGGTGACGGCTCGCAGCTCGATCC
>JAGWQP010000276.1 GCA_028876805.1 Acidobacteriota bacterium
CGCAGCGCGACAACCCAACCCAACTCCAGATGCGGCCGAGGTTGAACCGTTGCCTCGAGGGTAGGCGAATAGGGGCAGGGAAGGCAAGGTTCGGGTGGCCTCAAACCGCTGTATACCGCTCCGCTCGAAGACCGGCAAGTGATGCATTCGGCGGTAGTTCCATGTGTAACCCGGGGGTAACCGCGGGCGTGATCCGGTCCCGGCGCGGGCCCGGCGAAAGCCGACGTGAAGGGACAAAATTCGATAGGTTAGAATCAATACAAACCGCGCCGGGCGGCACGGCCGCTCCGGCCCGCTAATTCGATCCGGTTTGACCAGCCGGGCTGCTTCTCGGATGCGGCTTCGGCAGCGCCTTGCGGGGTAGCATCTCGGCGCGGTTGGCAGCGTCGTAGACGACCGATGCCACCACCGCCGCGACCTGCATCAAATCCGCCGCCTGCACGTGATCGAGCGTGTCCATGTCGGAATGGTGCGTGACGGTCTCGTACTCGAGCGGGTCCTGAATGAACTGGAAGCCCGGCAGCCCGACACTGTCGAAAGAGAGGTGGTCGGTGCCTCCTGTATTGCGGATAGTCACCGTGCTCACGCCCTGATCGCGAAACGGGGCCAGCCACTGTTCGAAGATTGGCCGCATGGCGTCGTTGCCCTGCAGGTAGACACCGCGGATCTTGCCGCTGCCGTTATCCACGTTGAAATATCCGGAAAGCCGTGCGTGCGCGCCGCTCAGCTTCATGGTCTCGGGGTCGCCGAAGTGCTCCTTCACGTAGGCCTTCGATCCGAGCAGGCCCTGCTCCTCGCCGCTCCACAGCGCGATGCGCACCGTGCGGTCGAGCTTGACGTTGAGCGCCTTGAGGATCCGCATCACTTCAATCATGACCGCGCTGCCGGCGGCGTTATCGGTGGCACCGGTCGCGGAGTGCCAGGAATCCAGGTGCGCTCCGATCATAACGACTTCGTCCTTCTTCGCGCTGCCCGGAATCTCGCCCGTCACATTCACCGAATCCACGTTGCTGGTGGAAACTTCGGCCTGTAGGTTCAGCCGCAGTTCGACCGGAATCTTCTTCTCCATCAACCGGAGGATCCGGTTGTACTGCTCATGCGACACCACGAAAGTAGCAGGCGCCAGCTCGTCTTTGGCGTCGTACGACCCGGCGGCTTGCGCGAAGACCAGGCCGTCGCGGGAGTTGTCGCTGGTATTCAGCACCGCCAGCACCCCCTCATCCCGCCAAAACTTCGCGCGCTTGGTCGTGAGTTTGCGCCGCTCGTCGGCAAACTGGTCGCGAACCCAGCCGGGAAGCCGCTGCAGAAAACGGCCTTCTTCGGCTGGATCATCGGGGAACTTGAGGTCCTTCAAATCCGCCAGCTTAGCCACGGGGATGGGCGCGACGCCGAGGTCGCCGAGCTCCTTGTCGGTATAGCGCGCGAAAAGGGGCTGCGCGGCGGGACGCACTTCCCGCGCCGGCGCGAGCATAATGATCTTGCCCTTCAGCTTACCTTTCCAGGCGGCCATGTACTGGTTCCAATCGGCCTCCTGCTTGTTCGGGTCCTGCGACTGGCGACCGTTCCCGACGGGTGTGAGCAGAGGCTCGCCCGTGACCGGCCCGCCCGTGGGCGCCGACCAGGCCAACGGGGCCTCATCGAGCGCGGCATAACGCGGCTCGAGCATCTCCAAAGAAGCCTGCTTCAACGACCAGCTCCGCCCGAATGGTCCCCACTTTTCCAAGTGGACGTTCTCGAGGCCGTAACCTTCAAGGCGCTTCACGACCCAGTCGGCGGCCTGGCGGAATTCCGGCGACGCCGTCAGCCGCGGGCCGTACACATCGGTGAGGTACCCGAGCGTATCCATTACTTGAGAGTTATCGAAGGCCTCGGTCTTGATACGAGCAACCAGGCCCAGATCAGGCCGGTCGCCACGATCCTGAGCGCCAACCGGAACGAGAGCAAGAACCGCCAAAGCTAGGCAGCGAGTCATGCCCGATTATACGGCCTGCCACCACCGGCGGCAACGGACCAAGAGCTCGTCCGGACCGCGACCGTGAGCCACCCCGCCCAGCGAAGCGGGCTAGCTTCCCACCACTCCGGCCAGCGGGCTGCTGGCGGTCGCGTAGAGTTTCTTGGGCATGCGTCCCGCTTCGTAGGCCAGGCGGCCGGCTTCGACCCCCAGCTTCATGGCGTGCGCCATGCGCGCGGGGTCTTCGGCGGCAGCAATTGCGGTATTCATGAGAACACCATCGGCGCCGAGCTCCATGGCGATGGCGGCGTCGGACGCCGTGCCCACGCCGGCATCCACAATCAGCGGTACCTCGGTGATCATCTCGCGCAGGATCCGCAGATTGGCGGGATTCTGCACCCCCAGGCCGGAGCCGATCGGCGCGGCCAGCGGCATGACGGCGCCAGCGCCGGCATCGATCAGCTTGCGGGCGTTGACCACATCATCGTTGGTATAGGGCAGCACCACAAATCCTTCCTTCACCAAGGTGCGCGTGGCTTCCAAGAGTCCTTGATTGTCGGGAAAGAGGGTCTTTTCGTCGCCGATGACTTCCAGCTTGATCCAGTTGGAGAGGCCGACCTCGCGCGCCAGCCTGGCGGTGCGGATGGCGTCGTCGGGGGTGTAACAGCCCGCCGTGTTCGGAAGAATGAAGAACTTCGAGCGATCGATGAAATCGAGCAAGGACTCCTTGGAGCGGTCGGTGAGGTTGACGCGGCGCACAGCCACCGTTACCATCTCGGCTCCGGAGGCTTGGTGGCACCGCTGCATCTCGGCAAAGCTGCGATATTTGCCCGTGCCGACCACGAGACGTGAATGGAATTCCCGGTCGGCGATAGTCAGGTTGTCGGACATGTCTAGTATTGTACGCCTCAGGGCGGCTCGGGCTTGGGATGCTGTCGGAAGCTTCTAAGGTGAGATGCCGGGTCGACCGAGCGATTGTGTAGAGTCGATGCGGATCTGCCGGAAAACAGCCGCCCTCGGCCGAGACCGCAACATAACATTGGGGAGCCATTCCCGCGGAGTTGAAGGAACCCGAAGCGGCATAAATTTTCGCCCCGGCGGGGAGCCACCTAGAACAAGCAAAGGGCGGCCGAGCTAAAGCCGTGCTCTATGGACTTCGCCGCAAGCTTCCGCCGACGATGCGCGGTTAGGGGCTCCCGGGGAGGAGCCTTCAGGTCGGAGCGCGAGCAGCCTCAACCCGATTCGCAGGGTGGACACCCATCCCCTTCCGAGCGCGGGCCCCCGATCGATGACTCATAAACAGCCATCGGGGAAGCGGTACACTCACTCGTTGGTCGTTGCGGAATCCTCTTTTCGCGACCGCACCGAGAGTTGGCGCGTCGGCAGGCAAATCAGCTTCCTTGAGACGCACTGCGACCTGAAAGACGCGGCCCCGTCACCCTGATTGGCCCCCGGACCGGCTCATGCGGTCGGCGGTCACTGGTCGCGAAACGGCCGGCGAGTCGGTGTGGAAGTACGACCAGGGGCCTGGGATCCACGGGTATCGTTCGACTACCGACTCATCCACCGTCACACCGAGACCAGCAGTGCGGGGAACCGTCAGCTGGCCACGATCCACTTCGAGCGGCTCGTTGAGGATCTCCGCGGCCAACGGGAATGGATACATGCCGGCGCGGTCAGGGCTGGAATAGCACGGGTACTCGAGCCATTCGACCACCATTTGCGGCCAGCAGACGCCGAGGTGTGCGGCGGCCACCACTTCCAAGGCTGTGCCAGAGCTGTGGAAGGCAAAACGCAGGCCGCTGCGGGCGACCTCGGAGAACAGGCGGCGGCCCATGGCATAGCCGCCTTGCAGACAGACGTCCATCTGGACATAGTCAACGGCCTGGGTGCGAATCAAGTCAAGAAAGCTCTCCTCGCCCGGTTCGTGCTCGCCGGCCGCGAGTGGGACCAGATCCTTCTCTTTCAGGCGCAGGTAGCCGGAGTGATCTTCGGGCGGAAGCGGTTCTTCGAGCCACGCGATGTCGTAAGCGGACATTTCGCCGGCCAGTTGTTCGATGGTGTCCAGGCTGTAGTTACTCTCACCCATGCGCCACCACGTGTGGGCGTCCACCATCAGATCGAAGTCGGGACCCAGGGTCACGCGCAACTGGCGCACGGTGTCTAGATCCCTCTCGGCGCCCAAGGCTGTCCGCAATTTGTACGCAGTGAACCCCAAGTTGGCGATGGCCGCGGCCTCGGCCGCGCAGGCCCCCGGCGGCAGGTACATACCCGCGCTGGCATACAGTCGGACGCGGTCGCGCACACGGCCGCCGATGAATTCCGAAACCGGCAGCCCCTGCGCCTTCCCGGCAATGTCGTAGAGCGCAATCTCGACCGAGCAATAGGTCTTGGCGACGTCGGCATCGGTCCCCGGACCTTGCATGAACTGGACACGCAACGCGTCCGGATCGGCCAGCGTGCGGTTAATAAGAAAGGGCGCGACGGCGGTGTCGACGATCTGGCGGGCGCGCTCGCTACCGGGGCCTGGTGCATAGCCCACCAGCCCGTTGTCGGTCTCGACCCGGATGAACATCGCATCGCGCTTTAGGATCGTGCGCTCGCCGCCATGGAAGCGCAGATGGATCGGTGCATCGAACGGATAGGACAGCAGATACGCGCGAACGCTCGAGATCTTCATCGGGACGCGGAATCAGGATAGCACTTTCCGCTCCCCATGCCAGTTGCGCCGCGCTAGAGAACGCTACAGATACTGGAGGACGGCAACACAGCCGGCGGTGACGACGAACGAAGAGACCAGCGGAATATTCCAGATGGCGACGGCCTTGTGAGGCCGCGCGAACGCGGGCAGCTCAGAGTCCGAATAGGGGCTCGCCGCCTCGGCCGCGATGGCCGTTTGGGGCGGAATCCTCGCGGGATCGTTGAAGGTTCGCACGGCTTGGGGGTCTTGTTCGGGTTCTTGCGCGGCCGACCAGCCGGTACCAGAAGCCGTCCCGTTTTCGGAGGCTGAAGAGGCGGCCCCCGCCACCAGGTTCGGCGCGCTGAGCCAGCCGGCCGCGTGCCGAAACAGCTCACCGATGGTCAGAAGCACATTCAGCACGCTGCGGCCGTTCTCGGCGAAGCGCTGCCGCA
>JAGWQP010000277.1 GCA_028876805.1 Acidobacteriota bacterium
CTTCGGGGGAACGGCAAAGAAGTGGCGGAATAACTCGTAAGTTCCATCGACTAGGTGTACATCCATGGGGTTTCGGTTTTCGCTTCTGGGACCGGTGCGGTCTGGCTACGCTGCCGGGGCGGGACGCGAGCGCCAACCCAGCGATTCGAGCAAGCCCTTTGACTTGCGCATCACCAACTCGGTCAGGTTCAGCAGCACTGCCAAGCCGAGCAGCGCCGGCCATAGCTGCATGTTGGAAGCGACGCTGCGGCCGCCGGCGTCGAAAGGCTCGCCCGGCTCGGGCCGGAAGCGGCCGCCGGTGGCGGAGGCCACCTGCTCTAGCAACGCCTCGTTGTTTCCGTATTCCAGCATCTCGTCTTCCTGGCGGTAGAAGCCGACTTCGGGGAAGGCCGCGGAGTCCTCGAGGGGCCGGATGCGAAACAGTCCCTGGTGCTGGCCGATGTTGAGGCGCGCGCGATAGTGACCGTCGGTGACCTTGCTGACCGTAAGCGGCGCCTGAAATCCGTCCGGGCCGAGGGCGAAAATATCCGGGACCGTGTCGGGTTCCGGTATGTTGGCGGTAAAGTGGTAATCGACCACCAGCTCGTTGCCGGCAGGGTCGAAATCGGCGGTGGCTTCACTGGCGGGCGCGTGCGGGAGCAAATCGCGAAAGATGTTTGCCCACAGGCGGTCGAATCCCGGCCAGGTCACCCAATTAACGGCCCAGCGGTTCTTGGCGTCGGAGGTAAAGACTGCCGCCCGCCCGAGACCGTACTGCCAGCGCACCAGCAAGGGATCCTTGGGGTCGGCATCGAGAATCGTATCGGCCGTCGGCCGCGTTTGAAACCGCACGTAGCCGCGCAGCGGCGGCGCATCCTCGATGTCCACACCGTCCAGGAGCCCTGCCTGTTTGACCACATGCGGCCAGATCTGCTTTTCCACCGCGGTCACGCCGGTGTGCTCTTCGACGTCGCGAAGCAGGATCTGCTCCAGTCCCGCCGGGTCGTTCAGAAAATACGATTTGCCGTCGGCGGCGGCTGCCACGCGTTCGAGGTAGGCGCGGTTCACGTCGAGGCCGAGGCCGACGGTCGAGATGGTCACGCGGTGGTTGCGGGCTTCGCGCGCCAGCGCCATACTGTCGCCCTCTTCGGAAATTCCGTCAGTCAGCAGTACGATGTGCTTGTAGATGGCGTTCTCCGGGGCTACCCGGCGGTAGGCTTCGTTGAGCGCGGGTGCGATCTGGGTACCGCCATCGGGTTGAATGCCGGCGATCAGCCGCTTGATGACGGCGGGCTGTTCGGCCTTGCGGATTGGCACGGCCCATTCGAAAGTATTGTCGAAGATTAACACGCCGACCGAATCGATTGGCCGCAGGTTCTCCACAACCCCGATGGCGGCGAGGCGGGCCAGCTCGATTTTGCGTCCTTCCATGGAGGAGGACTTATCGATGATAAGCACCACGGCAGTGCCATCCGGCGACCGCGGTGGGGCGAGCTTGGCGGGAAGCGCGCGATCGAGCGCGTCCTCCTCGCCTTTCTTGTCGACGTAGACGTTCTGCTCGCCCCCGATCCACACCAGCCCGCCGCCCCTTTTGACGAAGGCCTCGAGAGCCTGTTTGCGGGCATCCGGAATCGCCTGCATGTTCCAGTTATTGATGAGGATGAGCTGGAAATCGTCGAGTTTGGCGGGGACTCCGGAAGGAGACTGCTCGACCTCGAACTGGTTGACTTCGAGGGTGCGGAGCAGGTGCTGCTCGCTCGACGGCGGGTCGTTGGAAACCAGCAACGCCCTGGGGCGGCGCAAGGTAACGGCCTGTTCGAAACGTGTTTCGCCGAGCTCGGCGGCCGACACCTTCCCGGCCAGTTCGACGGCGCCGGCCGAGTTGATGTTGGCTTGCAACCGCAGGTGATTCGCGCCGCGCATGAGTTCGACCGGGTTGCTGCCCAGAGATTTGCCCTCCCCGGTCAGCTCGACCGTAGCAGCCGCGACGCGAGGTGATTCGACCGTGATCTCGATGGGAAAACGTTCGCCGCTGAAGACCTGACCCGGTATCGCTACCGATTCCAGCCGGAGTCCCGGCCTGGGCCGGCCAGCCAGCGGCTCGGTATCGATCGGGATCGAGAGTTGCTGCGCTTGCCAAATGGCGCGCGCGGCACTACCGAGGTTCTCGTTCCCGTCGGAGATGAGCAGCAGGCGCGGCACCATGCCCGCCGGCAAAGAGGCCGCACCATCACGGATGGCCGATTCCAGGTTGGTGCCGCGGCCGGCCGCTCCAGCGGTGTAACGCAGTTGCCATCCGCCCTTGAGGCTCTCCTCGCGAGCCGGGTTGCGCGTGGCCCGGGCAAACGGGATGACACGCATCCAGTTGCTGCCGCGCGCCCGCTCGACGCGCGTAGCGAATTCTGACTCCTCGCGCAGGTCCGCAGGCGAGACACTGGCAGAGGTGTCGACGAGCACGCCGACGGCCACCTTCCTTTGGTAGACGGTGATTCTCGGCTCGGCCAAAGCCGCCAGGATGGCGGCAAGGGCGGCGGCTTTGAGAGTCAAACCCAAGTGCCGCGTGGACCTCCGCCACTCCCAGGCCGCCCAAGCCAGCGGCATCAGCATGACCAGAAGTGCCCAGGGACGATCGAAAGTCATCGCCGGATCCCCTCCACGGTCTCCGGTGCGCGCCGGCGGACCAAACGTGGCTGCGCCGGCGTGGCGCGGCGGAAGCGCGCAAACAGGAGCCACTCGGCCAGCAATCCGGCTCCGCCGCCCAGCGCTAGCCACGGCCACAAATCGCTGCTCGTCTGGGCAAGAGGCTGCGCGCGGGGAATGCCGCGACGCACCTCCGGTGGCGCTTCCCATTTTCGATCCCCGACTTCGGGCAGCGCCAGCGAATTCACGTACTCACGGTCACCGGCGAGCACCCGCACCACTCCCGGGGTTCCCGAGAAGAAGTGGAGGGTGCGGTCGCGCAGCGTGAAGGGTAGGGCGGTGCCGTCTTCGGTCAGAACTCTCACGTTGCCGGGAGCGACGTCCTGCTCGAGTTCCAGTTTCACTGCTCCGACACTGCCCCCGCTGAGCTCCCAGCGGCGGAACAGCTCCGGGACAAACCACCGCAGAAGATTGGCGAACAGCAGAGGCGTGGCGAGCTCGTAGCGCATGCTCGTGAGGGCGGGATGGAAACCCAAGGCCACGATCTTGGGGGTGTCCGGACGAGCCACGATCACCGGGCCGGCCTCCACTTCGGCGATCCGAGCGTCCCCGGGAGCGGTTGCGAACACCGAGGCTTTCTCGAGCCTGTAATCCTTGGTGCGTAAGCCGGCAGCCACGGGGTGGGTGGTGTCCCAACGCGAGAACATCGCCTGCTCGACCGTGGTCCGTACGGGGATGGGCGATCCCGATGCCGGCGGGTCGATCCACACCGACTCGGCTTGGGGCCCTTGGGGCGGAATGAAGCGGTCCAGGATCACCAGGCCCTTGTCGGCGGGGGAATATTCGGAGGGCTTCTTATAGACAGCGGCGACACGCGGAGTGGCTGCCAGCAGCGGCCGCAAGAGTTCCGGCTCGGTGGTATAGACCGTGACTGAGAGCGTCGGTTGGGAAGGCAACTCTAAGGTGGCTCGGTCGTCATCGGGAAAGGCGTCGTGCGGAGTGAGGCTGACTCCCAGAATGCCGGCGGCGCGCGAGCGAAATTCGAACCTCTGCTCGTTGTCGGTGCCCGGCTCGAGGGTGATGCGGCGCGAACCTGCCACGACGCGGCCGTTGCCGCCCGGCGGGCCGTAATCGATGGACAAAGTGACGGTCCGTGGCCGGACGCCGTAGTTACGCGCGGAAACGTAAATCTCCCACAAGTCGGTGTCGGCTGTGGCGCGACGCATGCCGATCTTGCGCAGACCGCTGTTTTCGATGGCATCCGGCACCGGAATCACGCGCAGATTGGGCGGCGGAGTGGTGAGGGCCGCCGTCCCGAGTTCTGAAGTGCGGCCGGCTCCGATGAACGCGATTTCGCCGGCCCTCCGCCCCCCTTGCGCCTGCACACGTCGCGCGAAAGCCAGCGCTTGTTCCAGGTTCAGCGCCGTGGAGCCCGGGCGCGAATTGACGATCGCGCCTTCCAGCTTGCGGCGGTCCGGCTCGAACGCTGTCGCCGGAGTAGCCAATGCGTCGGCGCGTACCAGCATGACGCGATCGCGCCTCGGCAGGACGCGCAGGTACTGCAGCGCCCGGTCACGCGCCATGTCCATCAAGGTGCGGTTGCCCGAGCGGGCCCCCATCCACGCCGAGGTCTCCAGCACCAGCACATGGTCCCTTCCGGCCGCCTCGGGGGAACCAAAACGGAGTTGGGCCAGCGCCAGCAACAGCAACGCCATGCTCGCGAGCTGCAGCACCAAAGACCACGGCTGCTGGATGCGCCGCCGCCGCGCCACCACCGTCGGCTGCTCAGCCGACACCCAGAAGCGCAGCGTCGATACCACCTGCTTCCGGCGCGACCGGTCGAGCAGGTACAAGGCCACCGCGAGCGTGGAGATGCCTCCGAAGATCACCAGAAACTGGGCCAGCGACAGATTCAGAAAATACATGCCACAACCTTCCTGTCGCCCGGTGGCAGCCTCACGCGATCCCCCGCGCGCGGATCAGGTCTCCGAAAATGACCTCATCGAGAGGCTGGGCAGTCGAGATCCCGGCGTAGCGCCCGCCGCTCCGCAAGGCAAGTTTCTGCAGATCCTGGGCGTATTCGTCAAAGGCGCGGGTATACCGCGTTCGCGCACTCTCGTCGAAATCCAGCCTAAGGTTCGCACCGGTCTCGGCGTCCCGCAGATCCAGCTCGCCCAGCCAAGGTGGCGTGCGATCTTCCTCGGCCCAGATATGCAGTAGCATCAGCTCGTGACCGAAGTCGGCCAAATACTGGAGCGCCTTGAGGCCGTTATCGCTCTCCTCCAAGAAATCGGAGACGAGAATCAACACGCCGGCGTGCGAATAGTTGGAGATGAACTCGCGAACCACTGCCAGCTGATCGGTGCGGCCGCCCGCCGGCATCGCCGCCAACCGGTCCATCACGCTCGAAATACGGTGGCGTCCGCCAGTCGAAAGAATCCGCTGGAACAGCCGGTCGCCGAAGCCGTGGATCTCGATCGAATCCAGCCGCACCAGCCCCACATAACAGAGCGCGGCGGCAAGCTTGCGGGCGTACTCGAACTTCGCTCCGCCATGGGCGGTCATTGAGGCACTGGCGTCGACCAGCATGCGCACGGGCACCCGGGGCTCCACCTGGAACATTTTCAGGAACAGTTTTTCCAGGCGCAGATACGCGCGCCAGTTGACGGCACGTAAGTCGTCGCCGTAATGAAAATTCCGATGATCGAGAAACTCTTGGCCCGGGCCGGCGAAGCGCGAGAGGTGGTGACCGCCCACCAGGCCGGCGAAGGATTTTTGCCAGTGGATCGTCAGCCGCTCCAGCTTCTCCAAAAAGTCCCGATCGAGCAGCGGCTCCGCGGCCATGAAGACCCTACCCGACGACCGCTTGGGCGGTGACCGTTTTGATGATGGATGTGAGAACGGTTTCCGGAGTGTGGCCGTCGGCATGCGCGTCGAAGTTCAGGATGACGCGGTGGCGAAGGACCGCGGAGGCCACATGCTGGATGTCCTCCATGGCCAGATGGAAGCGTCCACGCATGAGCGCGCGCACGCGCCCGCACTCCACCAGCGCCAGCGCACCGCGGGGCGAGCTGCCGTAGCGAATGTACTTGCGTGCTAGTTCGTGCGCCTCGCTCTGCTCGGGCTGCGTGGACATCACCAGATGAACGGCGTATTCCTGGACATGGGGAGCCACCAGCACCGACCGGCAGACCGTGCGCACCTCCAGGATCGACTCCCGGTCCATCACAGGAACCGGGAATTCGCCTTCTGGTTGGATCGTGCGCTCTACAATGCGGTTCAGTTCGGCGTGATTAGGGTAGGTCACCAGAATCTTCATCAGAAACCGGTCGAGCTGGGCCTCCGGCAGCGGGTAAGTACCTTCCATCTCGATGGGGTTCTGAGTGGCCATGACCAGAAAAGGCTGATCC
>JAGWQP010000278.1 GCA_028876805.1 Acidobacteriota bacterium
AATTAAAGGTACATGTAACACGAGTGCCACTCGATTCCTATGACAGCTGGGTCCGCGTGCCGATCTCGCGGAGTGCTGCGTGGGACCGGCCGCATCGCTGCGGTTTTGAGTTGATTCGTGCGTTCGGAGAGGGGAGCAATACCTCTAGCTGCGGTTCCAGAAGCTTAAGTGGCCTTGGCTATCCAAAGCCGGTCCAACGCTACCGCGCAAAATATCGATCCAAGTGCGGAGGATCCCGAATTAGATCGGGAATTGAATCCGGGCGGTTCTGATGAGCCAAGCGGGTCGCGGTGACCATTTCACCTGAGAGGGTTAGGGTAGCGGGCGCTACGCAGTTCGCATTCCGGGATTTTGCGGGCCAGGTAATCGGCGCTTTCGGTAATCGACGTCGGCTCCCACCCTCACAAGACGGTCGGGTTCGGTTGTCGGTGTCGACCACAGTTGGGGAGAACTGGACTCGCAGGGGAGGCCCTCATTCTCGCACTGGCCGAACATCCCACCGCAAAGATTCGCATAACGAAAGTGGGGTCGCAATCCGTGGACGGCCGGTGGTATCGTGCCAGAGAGGCGGTTCGTGTTGCAGGAGCAGAGTCACGTCAACCGCCACGAGGAACGCTATGAAGGAAATCTTGACAAAGAGTTTTTGGCAAGGTGTGAAGAAGACCTTTAATGAGGCGCTCAAAAATCCGCCTTCCAAGGACGATGGGTTGCGGGCTCCGGGTAACCCTGACGCGCTTTCGACGCCAGAGCCTCCGCCCTTCTCAGCAAACAGAGAGAAAAACTCATCGCGTTACGAGTAGTAGCCCCTGGCGTGCAGTATCAACTAATATCGATGCTCCGGGACTGCCCGCCCGGTCTTCGCGCTGGGTGCGTGAGTTTTGGCTGAACTTTTCGAAGACCAATATTATGAGGCCGATGTGACCTCGGACTGATCGGCGGAAAAAGGCCGATTTTAGTCTGGTCGAGATGGCTTCAGTGACTCGGCGTGTAGTGAATGTTTGAGTCGCTCCGATTCCCATAAGGTGGGTAGGATTTCTGGCTGGTGGATGTTCAATGAAGATTGTCCAGCACCAGGTATATGGTGTCAGCATCGGGGTATCGCATTGCCAGTCTTCACGCTAGCGGTGCGAATCAAATGCTGGCGATCTGGCGCGGGGAGAGTCAAGTGGCGACCGGTTTGGGTTCTGCGGCACACGACCCATGCGCGGCACCGCATCGCCTGTATTTGTTGTGATGTCTCGCCGCGCGTCCGGCCGGCGCGGCAGTGGGGCGGCCGCACGTCACACAAAGGTCACGGGTTTCTCACCCAGCCACATCCCCGGTTGGTGGTGTGAGCATTTCATACGGCTCCAGCGCATCTGCATCTTGCCAATGGAGGGTGCGCCGTCACCCGCGGAAGGGATAATTAGCCACTTACGGGGCCTTGACAAGCCGCAGCATAGTGCAGAGCGGCCTGCGGTCCAGAAGTTCTGAGCCAAATATTGTGCAACTCCCGGAGAGAGCCAACCATCCGAGTGGAAGTGATCCTCGGAATACGCCGTACGAGGAAGAAAAGGAGCATATTCCATGAGTACCACTCCCATCGAGAGTACCACTCTCACCGATTTTAAGCCGCTGCACGACCACTCGGGCCTGAGAGTTGGGTTGGTCGCGGGGGGTTCGTTTGTCGTTGTGTT
The DNA here is from genome assembly GCA_028876805.1 of Acidobacteriota bacterium. Taxonomy (GTDB): domain Bacteria; phylum Acidobacteriota; class Terriglobia; order Bryobacterales; family Bryobacteraceae; genus PSRJ01. The sequence continues at coordinate 1,677 of JAGWQP010000278.1, forward strand.
GACGATCGGTTCTCTTTTTGTACAAATGAATCATGTGCGCACGGATATGGCCAAAATGCAGAAGTCGATCATGGCCGAAATAGCAAACTTGCGGGATGACTCCACGGTAAACATGGCTGTTCAAGCGCGCCGTCTGGAGGTGCTAAAGGAGGAATTGGAGAATACGCGCGCGCTGGGCACCGTCCGCGCCGACCGGCTCGCCAAACAGGCGGAAGCGGGGCGAGCCCGAACGCAGCAGCAACTGTCCCGTGAGATCCGGGACATGAAGGAAGCCTCGGAAGCCGCCAATGCCAGCCTGACTTCAAAGATAGGAGATGTTTCAACTGACGTTGGAGGAGTAAAGACCGAGTTGCAGAAGGCGACTGCCCAACTCAAGAGCGTTCAGGGTGACTTGGGTGTACAGAGCGGCCTGATCGCCACCAACGCCACCGAGCTGGAAGCTTTGAAACGTCTGGGCGAGCGCAACTACTTCGAGTTCAGAGTGGGAAAAACGAAGGACCCGCAGCGCGTGGCCGATATCACTCTGCTGCTGAAGAAGACTGATCCCAAAAGGAACCGGTACACGGTTGAAGTGATGGCGGACGACAAACTGACCGAGAAGAAGGACAAAAACATCAACGAGCCGGTACAGTTTTACACGAGCAAAGCCAAGCAGCCATATGAACTCGTAGTGAACACTGTGCGGAAAGATCTGATCATCGGCTACCTGGCAACACCTAAAGTCCAGTCGACGCGATGAGTGCTCGGCGCCTGGCAGTCGGGAAGCCGCGCGGCGCCCGGCAGCGGCGCGCCACTCGCGCCAAGGATTCACCTGTCCAAATCAGCCACCGGAATCTTATCGCCGGGCTTTGTCACCGCCTGTGTTTTGCTTTGACCGAAGTCTGGCGTTAAGTGAGCAGTGAGCCGCTTACGGGCGCCCCAAGCCGTTACCGGAGACGCCCCCACGAGGCCAGCGTCTGGTTGACCGTCCGTTTCCTCGGCTCGCAGGTGCCTTTGCTCCCAAGCGGCGCGTAACCCGCTGGTATGGGCTGGTCGGCCAATTCCAATGTGATCGCCCGCGCGGTGGCGAAGTCGAATTCGGCCGGGAACTCGATGATCGAGATCAAGTTCGGCGCGCGCCCGCCGGCCGATCGGTCAAAGTTGCAGGCGGAGTGAACCGCGACTGTACGCGCTTCCCGCGTTCTATATTTACAGGCGACGAAAAACGAGACTCCGACGCGTCACTAAGGGCAGTGGAAGATGGGAGCCATGCCGGGACAATGAGCTGGTCGGATCCGGCATCCAGCCGGGTCGGGCCAAATTGGGGCTGGGTTCGCGATTTCGGAACTCTTCTACGCGAATCTTCGCTCGAGCGCCGGCAGGACCCTCGCAGGAGTAAGCGGGTATTCGCGCAGCCGTACTCCGGTTGCGTCAAACAATGCATTGGCGATGGCGGCGGCGGCGGGGCCCATCACTTCCTCGCCGCCTCCGCTGGATGTCTGATCCAGGTGCTGCACCACCATCGCCGTGACTGCGGGACACTCCTCGAAGCGCAAAATCGGATAACTGTTCCAATCCAGGCTGGTGACGTTGGTGGTGCTGAAGGTAACCTCTTCCTTTAGCATTCGGCTGGTGGCCTGTACCAGCATGCCGCTGATCTGGTTTTCCAGGCACCCAGGATTCACGCAGAGGCCTGCGTCGAGAACCCCATACAGATGCCGGGCCACGATTTTGCCGGTCTCCTGGTCGACTTCAATATCGGCGACCGCAGCCGCGTACGACGACGTATGTGTGCCGAGAGCGATGCCGCGCCCAGTGGCGAGCCGGCCTTCCGCTCGCCTTCGATCCGAGCGATTAGCCGCTTTTCGTGGTGTCCAGCCTGCCGCGTGCGCGACGGCGTCGAGCACGCCGAGCCAGCGTTCGTCCCTGATGTTGCGCTGGCGGAACTCATAGGGGTCCGTGCCTGCCAGAAATGCGAGTTCGTCGATCGTCTGCTCCGAAGCAAACGAGAAGGAGACGTCCAGCGGCGAGCGGAGATTCGATCCCTTGAGGTATCGGATGCCATCGACGTGATGATTGACCAGTCGCATGTTGGGAATGGCATACATCGCGCCCAGGTTGAAGGGGCTGACTTGCTGCGACCCCGGTCCGGGACTTTCAGCCGCGGGAGTTCCTAATGCCAACTGCTGGGATGTCTCGGTAGTCCCCCAGTTGTGCTGCCAGCCGTGATATTCGTAAGCGACGATTTTGCCAGCACGATCGATCGCCGCGCGAATGTCGGCGAGCTGAGCGGGTCCAAAATTATCCCAGCCGTGTTCGTCCCAGCGCATGAACTGGACGCGCACCGGCTTCGCGGCCGCTTGCGACAAGATCGCGGCGGCCTGGGCGGCGTCATCGTAACAACTGCGCCCATAGGTCCCGGAACCTTCGTAATAGCGGATGGTGACTTTCTCGACGGCCAGGCCGAGAACCTGCGCAACCTTCCTGCGCGTGTCGTAGATGTTCTGCGTGGAACACATGACCAAAGCGGAATCAGCCTTTACATCAGCTAATGCACAGTTGGGCCCAAATGGGGCGTGGGATTGGTACGGCCCGCGGTAGCTCTGCGAGACCACGTGTGCAGCGGCACCAAATGCTGCGGTGACGTCGCCATTGTCGAGAACGATCCGATCAGTAGTCTTTGCACTGCGCATCTGTTGGTGCAGGCCCTCGGTTCCCGGCAAGGCCGCGGGTTGATCCCAGGTGACTTTCAATTGGCGGGCGGAGCGAACGGCGTCCCACTCATTCTCTGCCACTACGCCGATGAAATCGCGTTTCCGGATCACGCGGGCGCCGCGGATGTCGGCGATGGAGCGGTCCTCGACCTGCAGCACCCGGGCGCCGTCCCCGTAAGCGCCCTGGCCGCGCGGGCGCACTACCCGCCCGTGTAGCATGCCGGGGATACGGACGTGCTGCATGTGAACGTACTTGCCGGCAGCCTTCGCCGGAATATCCAGGCGAAGAACTCGACTGCCCACCAATTTGTAATCGCTAAAAGACTTAAGCGGTGCAGTTCCGGTGTAGGGTAGGTTGAAAGGCTTGCCGCCCACCAGTTCGCCATAGGTGACAGACTTCTTAGGATCGCCTGCAATGGAAACCACCCCCCCTGAGACTCTCAGTCGGTCGACTGGTGTATCCAACTTTTGCGACGCCATTTTGAGCAGCGCTTGGCGCGCCTCTGCGGCCGCCAAACGAATGCGCGGACCCCCGCGCGCAACCGACGCGCTGGCGACGGTGCCTCCCTGGTTGGGCATGGTGTGAGATTCCAGGCGAATCGATTTCACTTGAGTCATGGCCAGATCGAGTTCCTCGGCCGCAAGTTGCAGCAACGCGGTGGACGAGCCCTGGCCAAGCTCGACGAAACCGATGAATATGGTTGCCGTGTTGTCGGCGTGAATGGCGATCCAGGTATCCAGGCGGTTG
>JAGWQP010000279.1 GCA_028876805.1 Acidobacteriota bacterium
AAGCTGCCACCTGCTGGCCCTTTCCAAATTTCAGATGAAAATCGTTAGTGGATGGATTTATTTGTTTTCTCGGATATGCTAAAAGTTGACAGAGAGCGGCAACGCAGGGCGTAACGCTACTCCCGAGTGTTTGCGCAAAATGCCGAGCGCCGCATCATCCCATGGCTATGGCCGCGCTCATTCGCCGCGTACCGCTTCGCCCGCCGCTCGCACCGCCGCCCGGCATTCCTGTCTCCCGCCTGAAAATGTCCGCCGCGACCACGGGCGATGACCTGCCGCCGAATTGGCCCGAGCGGCGCCCACGATACCACTTCGTTGAGTTGCGGCTCAAGATTCCAGGGCCTGTTTGTAGCCACAACCGGATCGGGTGGCGCGAGCGTGGGTGCAATGCCGATCTCGAGTGGACCGCAGTCGTTTTGCAGCTCGTGTCAGCCACATTATGATTAGGACGCAACGGAACCAGCCTTCACCGGCGCCATCTTTCGATTACATTTTCCTGACGGGGGCCCAACGGTTGCCTCGCGCGCCCGGGCCTGACCTACCGATGCACGGCGACGCCAAGGGCTCCGGTCGGCGGCGAGCAAGGTAGAGACTGGTTCCCGAGAACCGCTACGCCGCTTGTCGCAAGGCGTAACGATGGTGGAGCCGCCCAGGCGCGGCAGCGAAATCGCGGTCGCGTCGGGGGCCGGTTTTGGCTCCACGGGCCGCCGATTCGGGGTGTTCTTGTCCAGGGAATCGTGAATCCGATCCTCTCGTGATAGCGGATGGAATCACGGATCAAGCGGCGCAGGTGCTCTTCATTCAGCGCGATCACTTGATCGAGGATCTCGCGGCAACTTCCGATCAATCTTTCTGCCGTTCCGTTTTGCCAGGGTGGTTGGACGCTCGTCCGCTTTGGCTTCAGCCCGGTCACCTTCACAAAGGCGATGACGTCGGCGTCGAAGATCGAATCGCGATCCAGGATGACATAGCGATAGGGACCGGCCTCCGGAAAAGCCTCTCGCAACTGTGCTGCACTACCCACTCAGCCGAGGGGTGATGGGTGACGTTGAAGTGCCGGATCCTGCGGCGTCCGTGCTCGCTCCCGAAGAAGCAGTACAACACCCGGGACGTCGCCGTCGGTACCGTGAAGAAGTCGAAGGCGACAATCGCCTGGCGGTGGTTGCGAAGAAACGCAAGCCACCGTTTGCCCGGATCGCCCGCCTCTGAATGCGCCGCAAATACCGTGCGACAGTCATTTCCGAGACCACAAAGCCGAGCTTCTCGAGCTCGCCGTGGATCTTCGGCGCTCCCCAGTCGCGGTTTTCCTGTACCAGCCGCCGGATCAGGACTCGGATTTGCTCGGTGATCCTCGGCCGGCCGCCACGCGGCCGGCATCGCCACCGCCCATAGAGGCGGAAGCCAATACGTTTCCATGACATGGATTGATGATGCGGTTGGTGGCTCGGGCGACCAAACGGTCCTGGCTGACTAAGCGGGCCGCCGCCGAGTCGACAGCGCGCCCTTCAGAGGTCCGGCGACAGCGCGATCGCCTATGTCGACGGGGTAAGCACCGCTGAAGCACGAAGTCGAGAATCTGCTTTCCGGCAAGCCGGTGGCCCTGATCATCCCCTCATACGAAAGATACGCAAGCGAGTCCGCGCCGATAAATTCCCTGGTCTCCTCAACGGACATTCTGGCTGCCACCAGTTCGTCCGGCCTAGGCGTGTCGATACCGTAAAAATCGGGGTATCTCACCGGCGGTGAACTGACAAGGAAGTGCACCTCTTGGGCTCCACTGCGTCTCAGCATTTCCACGATCTGTCGGGCGGTCGTTCCTCTGACTATGGAAT
>JAGWQP010000280.1 GCA_028876805.1 Acidobacteriota bacterium
AGAGGCGCGCGCAGACGAGCGCGAGGATGTTCCTCGACGGCATAGGTTAAGTCGATGAGGGTGGCCGAAGCGCCGGCCAGCTCCACCGCTTTGCGGCCGGATTCGGGCGACCCGGCCAGAAAAACCGCCTGGGTGCCGGCTAGGCTCTGCGCTTCCAGCCCGCCCACCAGAAAAGCTTCGTCGCCTACCCGCGCCAGCGTACCCGGCGTCTCTTCATCGGCGGCGATGAGCCGCAGGCTGAATTCGGGCGCGGAGGTGGCGATGATGTCGCGGATCTCGCGGCCTAGCAGCGACTCGCTGCCAACCAGGGCGACAGTGGCACGGCTAACCAATCTGATGCTCCGGTTGCTGCGGCGCGGCGTGCCGGAGACGCCGCCGCACGATCCCTCCAATGCGAATCACGATGCCGCTCGCCACATACGCCGTGGCCAGCAGCACCAGTACCGGCTGCGAGTAGTTCCACACCGCGTAAATCAGCCCGCCCAGCAGGATGATGATGAGCGGAGAGTAAGCCTTGTTCAGGTTGATCCCCTTGAAGCTGTAATAGCGCCAGGTGCTGACCATCAGAAAGCCGAGCAACAACAGCAAGGCCAGCCAGGCTACCGAGGCCGGCCACCAGACCAGGGGCTGGGAGTCGTATGAATAGACCACCGCAGCCACCATGGCGGCCGCCGCCGGAATCGGCAGACCGACGAAATACTTGCGGTCGGGCCGGCCGGGGTTTTTGGGAACGGGGTTTCGCTGGATATTGAACCGGGCGAGCCGGGCTGCGCCGCACAGCAGAAACAGGAACGCGATGAAGTATCCAGCGTTGAAGATCTGGCCTCGGATGTTGGCCGGGATCGTGGGATCGATGAACTGGACTCCCCAGGCGAAGGCCAGTACCGCCGGCGCGATTCCAAAGCTGATCACGTCGGCGAGCGAATCCATTTCGCGTCCGAAATCGGAGACGGTATTGGTCATGCGGGCGATGCGCCCGTCCAAGCCGTCCAGAAACACGGCGGCACCGATGGCCCGGGCGGCGATCGAAAATTGGTCGGCGGCGTCGCCCGCACCGGTGGCCGCCAACATGACCCCCCGAAACGACCGCAGAATGGCAATGTAGCCGAGAAAAATGTTACCGGCGGTGAATAGGGTTGGCAGAGCGTAGGCGGCCCGCCGCGGGCGGCGGTCGGGCGAATGCGGATCGACGAAGCGGTCCTTAAGCGCCATAAGCTTGTTCCCGATCGAGACGCCGAGCCAGAATACTGGAACCGGCGGCGACGCGCATCCCGGGATGCACCACGATTTCCCATTCTGGGCCGAGCACCACGTCCACGCGGGAACCGAATTTGATGAGGCCGATGCGTTCGCCCGCGGCCACAGGGTCGCCCGCCTTCTTGGTGAAGACGATGCGACGCGCGATCAAGCCGGCAATCTGCTTGAAGATCACGCACGTGCCTTCGCCCTGGATGGTGATGACGTTCTGTTCGTTGCTCGTGGAAGCCTCCTCGCGGCTGGCCACATGAAACCGGCCTCTTCGATACTGCACATTCCGGATAACCCCGCCGATGGGCGCGCGGTTGACGTGGACATCGAAGATATTCAAAAAGATGCTGATGCGGCACGCACTCTCACTCTCCGACAGGACTGCGACCACTTTGCCGTCGGCCGGGGAGACGGCCACCGAGCCGGGGGGGATGGCGCGTTCGGGGTCGCGGAAGAAATACAGGCAGAAAAGCGCCAGCAGCCAGAGCAAGGTCGCCAACTGCGGGCTCGTGAGCCAGGCCGTCAGAAGTCCTGCCGCCCCCAGCGCGAGAGCGTAATAGATGCCGTCCTTGACGATCACTCGCTCTTATTTTCGCACGCGCGAAGGTCACCTCTTTTCGCACGCGCGAAGGTCACCTCCAGGACCATTGGCAAGCGAATCAAACACCTCAACATGATAGCGGGGGAGAGGGTAGGGTATCGGGTAAACTCGTTCCGCTGATCGGAATCCACGCGCAGGAGCTCTTGCGAGCGCATCGTTCGCGACATTTGCTTTCATGCGGGCGTCACTCCGGTCTGCCGGTGGCTCGAGGCCGAGTTGTGGGCGCGCGGCAGGAGGACTCGTTTCGTGGAATCGATATTTTCTTATCTGAGTGCCCACGCACTTTGCCTAACTGAGCAGCAGAAGACGCTGCAGTTCGAAAGCAAGGGTTCGATTTGGATCGCTGTGGAACGGTAAGTGTCAGCTTGTACTGTTTTTGATCCGCTCGCGATCCACATGGTGCGTGGGTACCGAAACGCCTGGCATCAGGCGGAACTCGCGGAGGCGGCGACCGAATAAGTTCCGGCATCTCCGGCGGTGGGTGATCTTAAAGCGGAATAAGAGGGTCTCCTTTACTTATTTAGGTGATAGAATAGAAGTGGACAGGCGATCATGTTGGCCGATAGGAGGTGCCTTTATGCCAATGTTCTCCAAGATCCTGGTGCCCGTAGCTTTTTCGGGGCGTTGCGAGGGCGCCGCGCAGTATGCCGAAGCCCTTGCCTGCCACTTCCATGCAGAATTGGCGCTTCTTCACGTAGTGGCGCCCGTGCCCGCCTACTGGTATCCCGACGCCGGAGTTGTGTCGCCCGAGGCGGACGAGGAGGTGGTCGCGCAAAGTAAGGCGGAACTCGACCGGTTTCCCGGCAACGGGCTACAGGGGATTTCGGTCACGCGAGTGGTGGAAGAAGGGGATCCGGCGCAAAAGATCGTTGAATATGCCCACAACGGCAAGTTCGACCTGATTGTTATGCCGACCCACGGGTACGGTCCGTTCCGGCGGTTTCTACTGGGCTCGGTGACGGCCAAAGTGTTGCACGACGTCACCTGTCCCGTGTGGACGGGGCCACACATGGAGCAGGCGCCGGCGTATCCCAAAATCAGTTTCCGCAGAGTCCTCTGCGCGATCGACCTCGGTCCGCAGAGTCACGCGGTGCTCGAATGGGCGGCACGGTTCGCGCACGAATACGGCGCCGATCTGGATATCGTCCACGCCGTTCCGACTTCGACGGTTTCGGTGGGTGGTTTCTACTTTGACCCGGAATGGCGGATCCATGTCGTCAACGAGGCACGCGATCGGATCTCCTATTTTCAGGAAAATCTCGGTGTCGCGGGCCGGGCCTTGGTGGAAACCGGCGAAGTGGCACCGGCGGTATGGGAGGCGGCGGCGAAGTCGAACGCCGACCTGGTGGTGATCGGGCGCGGACATGCCGGGATAATGGGCCGCCTGCGTGCGAATGCCTATGCCATCATCCGGGAATCGCCCTGCCCAGTCGCCGCGATCTAAAGTGTCTTCGGGGTCAAGATCCCCGGCGCTTGCGGTTCGCTGGGGTGGGGATGTGTGTCGGCCAGACGTCGGTTCCTCCGGCCGAAGCGCCTCCCCGGAGGTTAATCAGGCGCTGCGTGCGCGTATCGGCGAGTTCTACCAGGAGCAGGTCGGCGGCAAGTTCCGGCATGCGGAAGCACTGGTAGCCGAAGAAACCAATGATTACTTCTACCGCGCCAGCCAAGCCCCGCTATTTGAGTTACGAAATTGAGAAGAGTTTTCCCAGGTTTACCCGCGCCTCAGGCCACGATGCGTTGCGAGACGTACATTAACAGTACCGGTTTTCAGGGCACGCCACTGAAGGTGCCGATTCCCAGCGCATGGAAGCTTGTCGAGGGCCATTGGTATTGGTATGTGGACCAGAAGAAACCCCTTTTAGTCTGATGAACCAGGAATCGACCAAGGCTCCCATTGGCGCAGCCGGGAGCCCCAGCGTCGCGGAGGTAGTCCCGACAGCCGAACAGATGCAGGCCCTCGCCGACCAACTGAAGACTTTGGTGAAAGCAGTTAAACCGCTGGTCAACCTAAGTCCAGGCGCCTCCGACCAGATCACCCTCACCAATAAGACCGCCGGGTGGATGTCCCCATGGATCACCTGGACCTAAAGCCGCACGGGAATGCGGTACTCGGCCTGAAGGCGCAGGATTGGGGCAAAATCCGGCACCATCAGCATCCAGGCGGATCAGACCAACCGGGTGGTTCCGATTCAAGTCAAGATTTA
>JAGWQP010000281.1 GCA_028876805.1 Acidobacteriota bacterium
CCGTCGAACGATTTGGTGGAAACTCCGCGGAAGTCCCGCACTCGCGGCAGGGCCATGTTCACCAGCCGGTCGAAGAACTCGTACATGCGCTCGCCGCGCAGCGTTACCATGCACCCGATCGACTGTCCCTCACGGAGCTTGAATTGTGCAATCGACTTTTTCGCCTTCGTCACCACCGGTTTCTGGCCTACGATCTGTGCCAGCTCATTCACCGCGCCATCCATGAGCTTAGCGTTCTGGGTGGCCTCGCCGAGGCCGATATTGACGGAGATCTTCTCGAGTCTTGGCACCGCCATCTTGTTCTTGTACCCGAACTCCTTAGAAAGCGCCGGCACAACCTTCTTCTGATAATGATCCTTCAATCGTGCTGCCATCGATTCCTCACTGCTACCTCTTATCGAGCGTCTGGCCGCATTTCCGGCAAATCCGGGTGCGCCGCACCTTGCCGCCGGCGGTCGGATCCAAGTGGTGCGCGATGCGCACCGCCTTATTGCAACCCGGACAGACGATCAGAACATTCGAAACCGCGATCGGGCTTTCCCGCTCCGCAATGCCGCCCTTGATCTGCCGCGAGGGGTTGGGGCGCGTATGACGCTTGATCATCATCACGTGCTCCACCAGAACCTTGCCCGTCTCCCGGTCCACCCGCAGCACCCGCCCGGTTTTGCCCCGGTCGCGGCCGGAGATGACCTTGACCGTATCATCCTTCTTCAAATCCACGCGAACCACTTTCCGATCCAGCCGAGCCATCAAATCACCTCCGGAGCCAGCGAAACGATCTTCATGAATTTCTTGTCGCGCAGTTCTCTGGCGACCGGCCCGAAGACGCGGGTTCCGACCGGTTCTCCCACGTCGTTGATCAGCACGGCCGCATTGGAATCGAAGCGGATATAGGTGCCATCCTTGCGCCGGGTCTCCTTGCGCATGCGGACAATCACGCACCGCACGACCTTGCCCTTCTTGATCTGCGAATCGGGAGCCGCTTCCTTGACGCTGGCGGTGACCACATCTCCCAAACCCGCCCTCAGCCCCAGATCCCCTCCCCTCGGCAGAATGCACGCCAGCTTTCGCGCGCCGGAGTTATCGGCGACCTCCAGGATGGTTCGCATTCCAATCATAAGGGCTCTCCGTTCACTTTAAGTCCAAATCAGCCGGCTGCGCTCCCACTTGAGCCGCGCGCCGGATCACTTCGGCCAGCGTCCAACGCTTCAGCTTGCTGAGCGGCCGGCACTCGACGATACGCACCACGTCTCCGGGCTTGGCCGTGCCCTTCTCATCGTGCGCGTAGAACTTTTTCCGCTTGGCGATGATGCGTCTATAGAGCGGGTGGGGCACGCGGCGGCTGACTTCCACCACGATGGTCTTGGCCATTTTCGCCGATACCACTTGGCCGATCTTCTCGTTCTTCAATCCCTGACTGGCGGCTTGCTTTTCGGCCATTACTTGTTCCCTTCCGCGCGCTCGCGCAGAACCGTATAAATGCGCGCCCGGTCTTTCTTCATCGCGCGCGCTTTCTTCAGCCCGTCTAACTGTCCCATCGATCGCTGAAACTGGAACCGGAACAGCTGTTCGTCCATTTCTTGCAGCTGACGGCGCAACTCTTCAACGTCGAGACCGCGCACCTTGTCCGCTTTCATAAAGCCCTACTCCCCACCCTCGCGGCTGACGAATTTCGTCCGAATCGGCAATTTGTGGGCCGCCAGCCTCATGGCGGATTCCGCGGTCAGGCGATCCACTCCCTCCATCTCGAACAGGACTTTGCCTGGCCGGATCACCGCCACCCACTGCTCCGGGGCACCCTTGCCTTTACCCATGCGGGTCTCGGCGGGCTTCTTCGTGATCGGTTTGTCCGGAAACAGCCGGATCCAGACCTTGCCGCCGCGCTTGATCGAACGCGTCATGGCCACGCGTGCGGCTTCGATCTGCCGGTCGGTAATCCAGGCGCACTCCAGGGCCTTGAGACCGTAGTCCCCATAGGAGATGTCAGAACCGCGCCAGGCCTTGCCGGCCATGCGGCCGCGTTGCTGTTTTCGGTACTTCACTTTCTTCGGCATCATCATGGCGGTCTATCTCCTCACGGTTTTTCGCCCGGGTCTTCCGGCGCGGCCGGCGCCGTCGTTGGGCCGCCCTCGGAGGCGCCCTTCTCTTCGCCCGGCGGCGGTTCGTGTCGGACTTCGTGCTTCCAGGAGGGCTGTTGCGGTGCCATCAACGGCGGCAGAATCGGCGCCGACGGGCGCACCGCCGGGTGGGGCAATTCCGAAGGCGGCGCCTGCATCGCCGGACCGGTTGCTGGAGCCGGCCCCGCGGGCAGGTGTGCTTCCCGCTCGCGCCGGCGCTCGGGCCGCTCCCGCCGCTCGCGCCGCGGCTCGGGTTCGGGCAACAAGCCCCGACGTTTGGTCAGGTCTAGAATCTCACCCTTGTAGAGCCAGGCCTTCACTCCGATCACGCCGTACGTGGTGCGCGCTTCGGCAAAGCCGTAATCGATGTCGGCGCGCAGCGTGTGCAGGGGCAGCTGGCCTTGCAAGTACCATTCGCTCCGCGCAATTTCCGCTCCGTTCAAACGTCCGGAAACCCGCACCTTGATACCCTTGCAGCCGAAACGCAGCGCGGAATCGACCGCCTTGCGCATCGCCCGTCGAAACGCCACGCGCTTTTCAAGCTGCAGAGCGATCGATTCCGACACCAACTGCGCGTCCAACTCCGGCTTGTGGACCTCTTGAATGTCGATGAAAACCTCGCGCTTGGTCCGCTTGGCCATATCCTGCTTTAGTTTCTCGATCTCAGCGCCCTTGCGCCCGATGATAATGCCTGGCCGCGAAGTCCGGATCGTCACGCGCAGCTTGTTGCCCGGCCGGTCCACTTCGATCGAGCTGACGCCGGCCGACTTCAACCGCTCGCGCAGCGTCTCCCGCAGCTCGATGTCCTCCTGCAGCAGCTTCGAGTAACCCTGCTTGGCGAACCACCGGGACCGCCACGGCTTGTTGAAACCCAGCCGGAATCCGTACGGATGAACTTTCTGTCCCATTTATGCTTCTTTCTCCGCCACCTTGATGACGATGTGCGCCAGCCGCCGCTGATACCGGTAGGCCCGGCCCATGGGTGCCGGACGGACCCGCTTCATGCGCGGCCCGTCGTGTACATAGGCCTCAGAAACGATCAGCTTATCCACATCCACGTCTTCGAACCGGTCCTGCACGTTGGCAATTGCCGACTGCAGCACCTTCTCCACGGCTGGCGCGATGCGCTTGTTGGTGGCGCGCAGCGTGTTCAGGGCTGCCCCCGCCTGCTGACCACGGATCAGATCCACCACCAGGCGAGCCTTCTGCGGCGAAACCCGGATATAGCGTGCTTCCGCTTTAGCTTCCATGTCGATTCTCTTCAGGCCGGCTTGGCCGTCTTCTCTGTGGCCGCCTTCACCGAGTGCCCCTTGAAGCTCCGGGTGGGCGAGAACTCGCCGAGCTTGTGCCCCACCATGTTTTCGGTGATGTAGACGGGGATGAATTTTTTTCCGTTGTGCACGGCAATGGTATGCCCCACGAATTCCGGAAGAATCGTCGAGCGCCGCGACCAGGTGCGTACCACCTTCTTCTCGTTACTCGCGGAGAGCACCGCCAATTTAGCTTCCAGATGCGTGTCGGTGAACGGACCCTTTTTTACGGAACGACCCATGTTCCCTTTACCTCTTGTTGGCCTTTCGTGTGACGATCCACTTGTCGGTGCGTTTGTTGTTGCGCGTCTTAAAGCCGCGCGTCGGCTGGCCCCAGGGCGTCACCGGATGGCGGCCACCGGACGTCTTGCCTTCGCCGCCACCGTGCGGATGATCTACCGGGTTCATCGCGACCCCACGGTTGTGCGGTGTCTTTCCCAGCCAGCGCGTGCGCCCCGCCTTGCCGAGCGACACATTTTCGTGATCGAGGTTGCCGACCTGCCCCACCGTCGCCATGCACTCGAGCGGAACACGCCGGACTTCCCCCGAGGGGAGTTTCAGCAAGGCCATCCCGCCTTCCTTCGAAATCAGCTGGGCCTGCGAGCCCGCCGAACGGGCCATCTGCCCGCCCTTGCCCGGCCTCAGCTCAATATTGTGGAGGATGGTGCCGGCCGGAATGTTCTTCATCGGCAGGGCGTTGCCCAGCAGGATATCCGCCTCCGGCCCGGACATCACCTTCTGCCCCACCTTCAGCCCGTCGGGATGCAGAATGTACCGCTTCTCGCCGTCGGCGTAATTCAAAAGGGCGATGCGCGAGGATCGGTTGGGATCGTATTCCACCGCCGCCACCACCGCGGGAATGCCCGCCTTGTCACGCTTGAAATCCACCACTCGATAGGCTTTCTTCGCGCCGCCTCCAATAAACCGTGACGTGATGCGGCCCCGGCTATTACGCCCGCCGGTGCGGCTCTTGGCTTCGACCAGAGATTTCTCCGGGCGGTCCTTGGTAATGTCATCGCGGGAAACCACCGTCTGAAAGCGGCGCGTTGCGGTCGTCGGTCGGTACGTCTTGATGGGCATCTGTTTAGATCTCCGCGAAGTCCGGCACCTTTTCACCTGACTTCAGTTTCACGTACGCTTTCTTCCAGTCCGAACGATAGCCGGCGAAACGGCCTCGCCGTCTGAGCTTACCTTCGAAATTCGCGGTGCGGACCTCCTCGACCTTCACTTTGAACAGCTTTTCCACGGCGGATTTGACCTGGGCCTTATTGGCGTCAAGCGCGACTTCAAAGCACAGCGTGCGCTCGTTGTCCTTTTTGGTCACGCCCTTCTCGGTGACCAGAGCCCGGCGAATGATGTCCTGCATCTTCATTTTGCCAGTGCCTCCGAAAACTTGCGGGCCGCGGCTCGGGACAGCAGCAGGCTCTGGTGCCCCAGGATATGAAATGCGTTCACCTCCCGCGTCGCGAGCAAAGTGACGCCCTTCAGGTTGCGAATTCCCAGGGTCAGGTTCCGGTTCTCCCCGTTCTCCACCACCAGTACCGTGCGACCGCTCACTACGTTGGCGAGCGCGTTCATGGCGTTGTTGGTCTTGTGGTCGGCGAAATTGAACTCCTCGACCACGGTCATCTCGCCGTCCCGGAGCTTGGCGGAAAGCGCCGAGCGCAGCGCTCCTGCGACCATTTTCCGCGGCAGCTTGTAGCTGTAATCGCGAGGCACCGGCCCGTGCACCGTGCCGCCGTGCCGCCACAGGGGGGAGCGCACCGATCCCATGCGCGCGCGCCCGGTACCTTTCTGCTTCCACAACTTCTTGCCCGACCCGGCGACTTCGGCCCGAACCTTGGTCTTGTGCGTGCCGGCCCGCCGGCCGGCCTGGAACTGGCGCACGGCCTCGTAAAGCAACGCCTGGTTGACCTCGGCGCCAAAGACTTCATCGGCTAGCTCGACTTCGCCGACCTTCCGCTTGTTCCAATCGACTACATCCACCGTGGGCATCCTAGTCCTTCCTTTCGGGAGCGCTGCTACCGCTTCGACCTCCGAACCACCACGTAGCCGCCATTGGGCCCGGGCACCGCACCCTTCACCACCAGCACGTTGTCCTCGGCGTCGACATCGATTACCTCCAGATTCCGCACCGTGACCCGGGCGTGTCCCATGTGGCCCGCCATGCGCATGCCGGGCAGCACACGCGAGGGGAAGCTCGAAGCCCCGATCGAACCCGCAGCCCGGTGAAACATCGACCCGTGCGTGTCCGCGCCGCCGCGGAAGTGGTGGCGTTTCACCAGACCCGCAAAACCGCGTCCTTTGCTGACGCCAATCACATCCACTTTGTCCTTGGGTTTGAACTGATCCACGAGGACTTTGTCGCCTGGCTTGAAATCGTCGTCGCCCGGGCCCAACGTGAACTCGCGCAAAAACTTCGCGCCCTCCGCACCGGCTTTCTTCAAATGCCCGGTGGCGGGCTTGTTGATACGCTGCGGCTTCACAAACTCCACCAGGCCGAGTTGTACCGCATCATAGCCGTCGGTCGTAGGCGTCTTTCGCTGCACCACCATGCACGGGCCGGCTTTGAGCAGCGTGACCGGCACGGCCTGGCCGTCGGGCCGGAACACCTGCGTCATCCCAATTTTCTTGCC
>JAGWQP010000282.1 GCA_028876805.1 Acidobacteriota bacterium
CGATAGCACTTGGTTCGGCGAAGACGGCTACCTCCATAGCGATGCCATGCACGTCACCGAGCGCCTGTGGCGGACCGGTGAGAATCTCGCTTACCAGTTCACTGTGGACGATCCGAAGGTGCTCACGGCGGCCTGGACCGCACCTCCGCGCGTCATCAAGCCGTCCAACGATCCCCTTGAAGAATCGCCGCGCTGCGTGGAAACCGACGGCAGCCGCCTCACCAACAACGACCACCACGGCCAGCGCTAGCGCGCCCCGCCGGGTTTCGTGTTTTGCTAACGGTTCGACCATTAAATCCACTGAAAATAAATACGTTCGGTCAGTAGCGAACCGGGCCATAACGGCCCTCGCAACCGTTGTGAACTGGACAGCCTGAGAGCGGACGCCGCAAGCTCGTTGCCGGATGCTTGTCGCCCGTCGTTTCCATTTGGCCATCCGGATCGGCACCCTGATCGCGTCTAGCGCCATGGTGTCCGCCGCGGAACTCCCTCTGATGCCGTTTCCCTCGAAGGCGATCGTGTCGGAGGGCAGACTTCGCGTCGACTCCAGCTTCCGAGTCGGACTGAACGGTTACTCCGACCTTCGTCTGATGGCCGCAGTGGATCGCTTCGTCGCTCGCGTCTCGCGGCAGACCGGAATTCCCATGCTGCCCGGCAAGGCTGCCACTCTCGAAGTCGAGTGCAAGGAGCGCGGCAGCTTGGTGCCCGCGCTAGGCGAAGATGAATCGTACCATTTGGAGATCCGGCCCGACCAGGCCTCTCTCGAAGCACGCACGGTCACGGGAGCGATCCGCGGGCTGGAAACGTTCGCCCAGTTGATTCGCCCGGGACCAGATGGTTTTCAAGCGCCCACGGTTACCATTGAGGACCGGCCTCGATTCCCTTGGCGCGGGCTAATGCTCGACGCGGTCAGGCATTGGATGCCGGTATCGGTCATAGAGCGGAATCTCGACGCCATGGCTGCCGTCAAGCTTAACGTTTTTCACTGGCACCTCTCGGACGATCAGGGCTTCCGCGTCGAGAGTAGACGCTATCCCCGCCTCACGCAGATGGGGAGCGACGGCAATTTTTATACACAGGCCGACGTCCGGCAGGTGGTGGCCTACGCACAGGACCGCGGCATCCGCGTGATCCCGGAATTCGATATGCCCGGCCACACCACGGCTTGGTTTGTCGGATATCCGGAGCTGGCGAGCGCACCCGGCCCTTACGCGATCGAGCGCAAGTGGGGCGTCTTCGCGCCGAGTCTCGACCTGTCGCGCGAGGCGACTTACTCGTTTCTCGACGGGCTGATCGGCGAGATGGCTGCACTGTTTCCAGACCCCTATTTCCACGTGGGCGGCGACGAAGTGGACGGCGCCGCCTGGCGGCAGTCTCGTTCCATTCAAGCCTTCGCCCGTGACCACCAGATCACCACCAGCCGCGATTTGCAGGCCTATTTCAATCACCGCTTGCAGAAGCTGCTCCAGAAGCACGGCAAGATCATGATCGGCTGGGACGAGGTGCTCGGCCCCGGGTTGGCGCGGGAAACCGTGATTCAGTCCTGGCGCGGGCAGGCATCGCTAGCGGAAGCGGCCGTTCGAGGTCACGGCGCAGTGCTTTCGTTTGGCTACTACTTGGACCAGCTTTGGCCGGCCAGCCGCCATTACGCGATTGACCCTCTCGACGGTGCCGCAGGCGATCTCACACCGGAGCAAACGAAAAACATCCTGGGCGGCGAAGCGTGCATGTGGTCCGAGTACGTGAACGCGGAGACCGTGGACTCGCGAATCTGGCCGCGTCTGGCCGCGATCGCCGAAAGGCTCTGGTCACCTCGCGACGTGACCGATGCCGGTTCGATGTATGAGCGGCTGGAGAACGTGAGCCGCACGCTAGAATGGACCGGCGTCGAGCACCAGTCGGCTTTGGAGCCGATGCTCGACCGGCTGGCGAGTCCCCGGTCGTCCCATGCGCTCCGAGTGCTAGCTGGCGTCTCGGAAGCTTTGGGAATCGAGGGCCGCCGGAACCTGGCAGAAAACGCCAGCCTGGTTCCGCTGAATCGGTTTGTGGATGCCGTGCGGCCGGAGAGCGAGCGCGTTCGGACCCTGGAGCTCGCGGTGAAAAGCCTAACCACCAGTTCGGCTGCCATACCGGAGCTGCGGGCTACACTCACCGAGTGGGCCGCCAACGAGGCCGAACTGAGGCCGCTCGGGGAGGCGAACCTGCTGGTGGCGGAGGTCGTGCCGCTGGCGACTCATCTCGCCGTTGCCGGCCGCATCGGCTTGCGGGCGCTCGAACTGATTGAAACCAAGCAGCCAGCCCCTGGCGGTTGGGTCGAGGAGCAGAGCCGGGAACTCGATCGATTGGAGCAGCCTACGGCGCAAGTTCGCCTCGCCGCGGTGCGGCCGGTGCGCCTGCTCGTGGCCACGGTAGGGCCTTTGCCGACCGCCCGACTCAGGCTGCAAGCTCTAGATAGCGCGAGTGTTCGCCGCGGTATCGAACATCCGTGTAACACCCCTGCAACGGTTCTGAACTGGACAATTGAGACAAACCGGTCCACTATGAGACTGAATTCCAAGCTTTGGGTGGTTAGGCTGGCGGCCCGGATGCTCCGGTCGCACGAATAATAACGTCGAGAGGAAAGAATCGAGGTGTCTATGACAACGAGCGAGTCCCCGCGGAGAATCCGGCGCAACCGCCGCCTTCTTCTGCTGCCGATTCTGATCGTGGGCGCGGAGTTAATCCCGCACGGGAAGGCGCAGGAGGTGACCGCCGCCATCACCGGAAGGGTGGCCGACCCCTCCGGCGCGTCAGTCGCGAAAGCCGCTGTGACCGCCCGCGATGTCGAACGCGGCACGATCTGGAAAACCGAGACCAACGAGGAAGGAACCTATAACCTACCTCGCCTGCCAGTTGGCGACTATGAGGTGCGCGTTCAAGTGTCGGGCTTCCAAACGGCCATCCATCCGCCGTTTAACCTGGTTTTGAATCAGACCGCCCGCGTGGACTTCATGTTGACTATTGGGCAGGTTTCTCAAACGCTCGAAGTCACCACCGCGACTCCGCTGCTGCAGACGGAAACTACTCAGGTCGGTACGGTGATGCAGGCCAGTGCCATCGCCAACCTGCCGCTCGAGACGCGCAACTACAACCAGCTCACCTTGCTGGTTCCAGGCGCGGTAACCATTAGCCCTGCGTCATTTAACACAGGCCAAAAGACTTTCAACGCGGCACGGCCCAACTTGAATGGCAACCGCGAGCAGGCGAACTACTACGTTCTCGATGGCCTGGACAACAACGAGTTTGTCGATAACAACGTCGCCTTCTCGCCCAACGTGGATGCTATTGGCGAGTTCAACGTTATTACCAGCAATCCCAACGCGGAGTTTGGTCACTTTCTGGGTGGCGTGATCAATGTCAGCCTCAAATCAGGCACCAACCAGTACCATGGCAGCGCGTTTGAATATCTGCGCAACGACTTCTTTAATGCCAACGAGTGGTCCAACAATTTCAACAGCCTGCCGACGCCGCGCCAGCGGTGGAATGAGTACGGCGCGACCTTCGGCGGGCCGATCAAGAAAGACAAGCTGTTCTTCTTCGGTGATTTTCAGGGTTCGCGGTTCGATCTGCCGGGCACTCCCGATCCCCGAACTACTTTTACTGCGCTCGACGTGACGGGCAATCTGAGCGACTTGGGAGTCGCCCTCCACTACCCGGGAACCAGCGTCGCCATGCCGTCCAATCTGACGCACGCGGCGATTTGCGGCGCCGGGCAGAGAATGGGAGTCAATCCCTGCATCACCGGCATCAGCCCGACAGCGCTCAAGATCGCGAATGCCCTGCCCCAGCCGAACCTGCCGGGTACGCCGGGCAGCAATGGCACGCTCAACAATTTGAACAACGTACAGCAGAACTACACTCATGGAAACCAGGGTGACATCAAAGTGGACTGGGCCCCGACCGAGAAGGACCGCTTCTTCGCCCGCTACTCCCAGCAACACATCGAGCAGCCTTTTGTGAACAGCGAAGTCTTCCAGTACAGCAGCAATGGCAGTAACTTTTTCCCGCTGCAGCAAGCGGTGCTCAACTATACGAGGACGGTCAGTCCCACACTGGTCAACGACATTCGCTTCGGGATGAATTACTTTCCGGCAGAGGCCAACATTCAGGCGCTTACCACTACGACAGGCGCCAACCTTATTCCCGGCCAACCTACCCAATATCTTCCCGGTCTCTATTTCGCGGGTGCACCTCTCGGCGGCCGGCAAAACGGACCCTTTGCCTTTGGCACAGTGAACGGGCCAGAGATCTTCCACCAGACCGCCATCCAGGTTTCCGACACTGCGATCTACAGCAGGAACACGCACACCCTCAAGATGGGTTTCCAATTCATCCGCTATCGGAACAACTACATTCCCGCGACGAGCAGTGATGGCGCCGCCGGCCAAATCGGCTTTACCGATACCTACACCGGCAACGCCGAGGCGGACTTCTTCCTGGGACTACCCTCCTACATGGGCTACGGACTCGGCTTCGCTGGGACCGTCGGTCAGCGCAACAACGCCCTCGGCGTTTTCCTACAGGACGATTGGCGGATCAGCAGCCGGTTCACGGTGAACTTCGGCATCCGTTGGCAACTGTTCACACCGATTTACGAAGTCGGCAACCGCATGACGAATTTCGGGATGTACAGCGGTCAAATCATGCTCGCCGGCGTCAACGGGAATAGCCGGGCTTTGTACAACCAGTACAACGGCATCGCCAATTTCCTGCCCCGGCTGGGACTGGCCTGGACACTCGACGACAAGACCGTAGTTCGCGCGGCCTTCTCCCGTTCCAGCTTCCAGGAAGGCACTGGTGAATTCAACCGGCTCCCCACCAACGCTCCTTGGAATGCGGATCTGGTAGGACAGTGGGGCGCTACGAGCACGGGAGGGATACCCGCGAACCAGATTACCCTTGACCAAGGTTTTGCGGCGCTAAGCGCTTCCGGCGCACCCTGCACCACCTCCAATGTGACTTCCGCTCCGGCCTCCTGCTTCCAGGGCGTCCGCCTGCACGCGACCGATCCCAACTATCGGCCGGCCGTCGCCAATCAGTGGAACCTAAGTATCCAGCGCCAGGTAGGGAACTCGTTCACCGCGCAGGCCGCATACGTTGGCCAACACAGCGATCACCTAGCTGCCATCTACAACATGGGCCAGAGAGTACTCAATCCTGACGGCACTAGTGTGGCCGGTCCGTATCTGGCGGGGGATCCTACGCTAAAGAGTTTTGGGGCCAGCGCCCAGCAGCGGCTCAACACCTCGACCGCAATACAGAACTACGAGGGCTTGCAATTGAGCGCTCAGCAGCGCGTCACCAGGGGCCTGGCGTTCCAGTTCAACTACTCGTGGTCAAAGTGCCTCACCGACAACCAGGGATATTACGGGCGCTACGGCAACGCCGCGGCTGCCCAGACCACGGCCGATGTTGCGTTCCAGATGTATGTGTACAATGTCCGGGGTTTGGACTACGGTCTTTGCGACGCGGATGTGACCAACGTCCTCAGCGGCTACCTGAACTACGACCTGCCGTTCGGCCACGACCGGGCCTTCGGCAAGAACGCCCATAAAGCGGTGAACGCGGTCTTCGGCGACTGGCACTACGGCACCATCTTCACCGCCCATGGAGGCTTCCCGATCTCCATGATTCAGTTCGGCAACGATCCTACCGGCGCCTACTTCCAGCCGCGTCCGGACTGCATCGCATCGTCGAACGCCACACCGTACAAAAACTTCGTGGGCGGCGGTTATGTCTGGTTCGACCCGACCACGATGCGGATTCCAGGAACCGGGAAACTCGGCACCTGCGGCATCTCGACTGAACGCGGACCCGGTCTCAAGCAGATCGATATGAGCCTGTCGAAGCAGTTCCGCATCAGCGAGCGGCAATCGCTCGAATTCCGTTTCGACGCCATCAACACCTTCAATACGCCCGTCTTTACCGTCGCCGGATACGCTACTGACGTGATCCCCGGCGATTGGAACGCGAACGTGAGTCGGTACGGAACCGACATCAACTACACGAAGAGCGTGAACGCAGGCGTCGTGAATACCTCACAAGGAGCCCGGAACTTGCAGTTTGCCTTAAAGTATCGGTTTTAGTTTCTCCGGCGGCGCCGGCGGTCGAAGCCGCCGGCGCTACCAGAAGTGGGTGGCTACCACTTTGGGTGAGGTGGGAGCGCCAGCGATCACTTTGACATGCAGTACCAGTTGCAGGTTCTTGTTCTGCCATCCGGAGGGAGCGCCGCGAAGAGCTTCCCCCAAGAGGTCGGATCTGGTGACCAGGTCTGCGGCGCCGTCGGTTCCATACTGAGTGATGCCGGCCAGTTCCACCAGCATGGCGTGCGTATCGGGATGAAAGACACGCGACACGATGGCGTAGTCCTCGTCGGTGTGCCGGTCCGGCGGTAGCTTGGGAAGCGACCACCGGGTAGGCGAACCGTTGTCGGTGATGCCCAGCGGGAGGCGTGTGGTGTCGATGAAGAAGCGCATCTCTCGGCTGATTTCGCGCCAGCGCGTATACGAGTAGCCCACCAGAACGGCAGGACCCGTGCGCAGGTCCTGAAACGAAACGTCGTTACCCACCTTGAGCCGGTACGCACGGCCCATACGCGCCAGCATGGCGGTCAGGCGCGAGATGGCGATCAGATCGCCGCCCCCAACGAATTGATCGGGGAGCGGAACGAAGTCTTCCGCCCGAGGGTGCGGGTTGGTATCAGGTTCCAGGCGATAAACCGGGACGTACGCGGCGCACAACAGAAGGGGAGCATTACCGGTCAGAACCGGGGCCCAAAACTGGTCGAGCGGAGTGTTTGCTGGGCGGGTGCGCAACCAAACGAAGGCCGCGGAAAGAACGGCGAGAAGCACCGCGCCCGCCGCGACGCGGGTTCCAAGCCGCATCTTCGGCTGGGCTTGGGGCGGGGACACGGAAGCTTCCCCAGAAGGCTGCGCGGGAGCTGCCCGGTTCTCCGACTCGCGAAACTCCGGCACGTAGCTGCCCAAGGGCAGGTCGATGCGGATTGGATTGCGAGCGCCCTGTTCGGCGTAATAAAGGCCCAGGCGCTTGCGAACTTCCCCGGCTTTCACCCGGACGGTGGCGTCGTCGCTCGGATCATAGTCGGAAGAGCGGCCGAAAACATCCACGCCGATCGTGCGTTCCTTGAGCAGGTCGGCCTCACCGCGAAGCGTGTGGTCCACCACGTAACGCAGGAAATCCTGGCTTCTCTTGCTGGTTCGGAACTCGTGGCTGGCAAGGATGCGGTTCAACTCCTCACGGATCCTTTCTTCCGGGAGGTGCGACGGCCGGTTGAAGTCCCGATCCCCCTCTGCCATGCGACCCCATTCTAGCGCGATGCGACCGTAACGAACGGGGCATAACCGCGCCCGTAACGGTTGCGCACTGGACACGCCGCTCGTGAAAGATGGAACATGGTGCTTGCGCTTGTGGGCATCCCGGTGTCACCCCGATTCCGTCCGTCCCTCGATCCGGGATTTGTTCCGGCGTCATTGTGGAATCGCGCTTACGGCGCCACGGTCGAAGCCGTTGGCGGCTCTAAGGTCGCCCTCGCTCTCGAGCGAAGCGACGGTTCGGCGTCGGTCTTCCGCACTTGTGTTCTTCCCCATGACGCCGCCCATCTTGCTGCCAACCACCGGTACATCGAGCGTTTGTTGAAGTTTCTGCTGTGGCAGAAGGGCGGGTATAAGGTTACGGTCGCGGGCGATCCTCGCCTTGCGACCTATCTCCGCGGCGTCTATGGGCCGGGAGGGGCGCGTGCCTTCGACCACGACTTCATGGGGCAGCGCGTCTACGGGCATCCCCTGACTATCGAGAGCACACGGTACGAAGAATGCCCGGACGAAACAGAAACGGCCGTGCCGCTCGGCCGCCACCTGGACGGCTCTCGCATAGGCTTCGATTTGGGAGCGAGCGATCGCAAGTGCGCCGCGGTCGTCGAAGGCCGGGTCGTCTTTAGTGAAGAAGTGCCCTGGCAGCCGGGCACCGAAGCGGACCCGCAGTATCACTTCGACGGCATCCATGATTCCCTGCGTCGGGCGGCTGCCCATCTGGGACGAGTTGATGCGATCGGCGGCAGCGCGGCCGGAGTCTACGTGAACAACGAGGTACGCGTCGGCTCGCTCTACCGCTCGGTGCCGCCGTCGCTGTTTGACAGCCGCATCCGACGCCTTTTTTTCGACCTGCAAAAGGCTTGGGGCGGTGTGCCGTTTGAAGTGGTGAACGACGGCGAGGTCACGGCGCTGGCGGGCTCGATGGCGCTCGAGGACAACGCCGTGCTGGGAATCGCGATGGGCAGCAGCCTGGCCGCCGGCTTCGTCACGCCGCAGGGCGCGATCACGTCTTGGTTGAACGAGCTGGCATTTGTGCCCTTCGACTACCGTGAGGGTGGGCCGGTCGACGAGTGGTCCGGCGATACGGGCGTGGGCGTGCAGTATTTCTCCCAGCAGGCGGTCGCACGGCTGCTCGTGCCGGCCGGCATCGCCCTGCCCAAGGACATGCCGCTTCCCGCCAAGCTCGATGAAGTCCAAAGGCTGATGGCGGCCGGTGACCCGCGGGCGCGCTCGATCTACGAAACGATCGGCGTCTACTTGGGCTACGCCATCGCCACCTTCGCCGGCTTCTACGAATTCCGCAACCTGCTCGTGCTGGGACGCGTGATGACCGGCGAAGGCGGAGAGGTGATTCTCTCGACGGGGGGGCAGGTGCTGCGCGAAGAGTTTCCCAAACTCGCCGAACGCGTCCGCTTTCACCTGCCCGATGAGACAGAAAGAAGGCATGGCCAGGCGATTGCCGCGGCCAGCCTCCCCGCCATTCACGTTCAGGAGAAAGCCGATGCGGTTTCATAATCCCAGCGCGGATCTGTTTGTTCCCGACGGCCTGACGCCGGACGCGGCGCTCGCGCGCACCACCCACCTGTGCATTGCGGCCCACCAGGACGACATCGAGATCATGGCCTACCATGGCATCGCCCAATGCTTCGCTCAGCCAGACCACTGGTTCACCGGCGTGGTGGCAACCAACGGGGCCGGTAGCCCGCGCACGGGCGTCTACGGAACCTATACCGACGACGAGATGCAGAAGGTGCGCCAGGCGGAGCAGCGCAAAGCCGCGTACGTCGGCGAGTACGGCTGTCAGGTGCAACTCGGATTTAGCAGCACCGAGGTCAAGAGTCCGAACGAGCCCGCGGTGGTGAAAGACTTGAAACAGATCCTGGAAGCCGCGGAGCCCGAGATCGTGTACCTGCACAACCTGGCCGACAAGCACGACACCCACGTCGCAGTGGCCCTGCGCTCGATCGCCGCCTTACGCGCCGTGCGCGGCAAGACTCGTCCGAAGCGAGTCTACGGCTGCGAGGTCTGGCGCGATCTCGACTGGCTGCCTGACGCCGAGAAACAGGTGCTGCCGGTCTCGGCCCGATCGAACATTGCTGCGGCGTTGGTGGGGATCTTTGATTCGCAGGTCAGCGGCGGAAAGCGCTACGACCTGGCGACGGCGGGCCGCCGCATGGCCAACGCCACCTACTACGCTTCGCACGGCACCGATGAGGAGAGCGGGCTGAGCTATGCGATGGACCTGACGCCGCTGGTCGACGACCCGGACCTGGTGGTGGCTGACTACGTTCTCCGGTTTGTGGACCGATTCCGGAAGGAGGTCGAGGAGCGGTTGCGTCTGGCAGGGGCGCCGTAAGAGCGTGCTTCGGGCGGGAGCCTTATGCCGCTCGGCTTAGTGCCGCCAGGACACGGCTTGGTGTGAGCGGATATTCCCGAACGCGCACGCCGGTGGCGTCAAAAAACGCATTGGCGATCGCCGCCGCCGCGGCTGCCATCACTTCCTCGCCTGCGCCCGTAGACCTTTCGTTCAAGCGCTGCACGACGATGGGAGTCACCTCGGGACATTCTTCGAAGCGCAGGACCGGGTAGCTGTTCCAGTCCAGGCTGGTGACATTGGTGGTGTTGAAAGTTACTTCCTCTTTGAACATCCGGCTGGCCGTCTGCACCAGTTGGCCGCTGATCTGGTTCTCCACAAACGCTGGATTGACCACCAGGCCTGCGTCGACGGCGCCATGAAGACGCTTCGCTACGACGCGGCCGGTTTCCTTGTGGATCTCGATTTCGGCGACGGCCGCGCCGTACGACACCAGATGTGTACCCAGGCCAATTCCGCGCCCGGTGGCCACCTTTCCGTCCGAACGCTGGGAAGCCGCCCGCCGCGGCGTCCACTTCGCACTCCGCGCGACCGCGTCGAGCACGGTGAGCCAGCGGGCATCGGTTATGTTTTGCCGCCGGAACTGGTAGGGATCGATCTCCGCCAGGTACGCCAACGCGTCGATGGTTTGTTCTGACGCAAAGGAAAACGAAAGATCGAGCGGGGAGCGCAGCCAACCGCCCTTGAGATAATCTTTTCCGGGCAACTGGTGGTTCACCAGCCTCAAGTTGGCAATGTCGTACATGCCGCCGCAATTCAAAGCGCTGACCTGCTGCGCCGCCCCGCCCGGCCAATCGGCCGCCGGCGTTCCGGCCAGTTGCGCTGACGTTTCCACGGCGCTCCAGTTATGCTGCCAGCCTTCGTACTGGTAAGCGATGATTTTGCCCGCGGCGTCGGAGGCCACCTGAACTTCGCCGACGTGGGCCGGACCGTAGTTGTCCCACCCGTGCTCGTCCCACCGCATGAACTGCAGGCGGACGGGCTTGTCGGCCAGTCGCGACAGCAACGCTGCAGCCTGGGCCGCATCGTCGTAGCAGCTATGGCCGAATGTGCCCGAACCTTCGTAGTACTGCACGCGAATCTTTTCGGCCGGCATGTCGAGCAGCCGGGCGAGGCCGTTGCGCGTCCCGTAAACATCCTGAGTGGAGCACACGACCAACGCCCGATCGGGCATCACGTGAGCCACAGCGCAATTCGGACCGAAAGGCGCGTGCGCCTGGTACGGGCCGCGATAGCTTTCGGAAACCACGTGCGCCGCTTTTGCCAGGGCTCCGGCCACGTCGCCTCGCTGAACAACGACCCGGTCGGTGGTCTTGGCGGCGCGCATCTGCTCGTGGAGCCTGGCCTGAGTTGGCAGCGTGGGCGCCGTGTCCCAGGTGACTTTCAACTGCCGGGCAGCACGCACAGCGTCCCACTCGTTCTCCGCTACCACGCCCACGAAATCGCCCCGGCGTACCACGCGGGCGCCGGGAATCTCAGCAATCGAACTCTCGTCGAGACTCCCAACCTTGGCGCCGGATCCGTAGGCCCGCTGGCCTCGTGGCCGTACGACCCGCCCATGCAGCATTCCTCGCAGGTGGACGTGCTGCACGTACACATACCTGCCGTTGACTTTATCTGGGATATCGTTGCGCGGAATCCGCGCGCCTACCACTTTGTACTCGGCTGGGGGCTTCACCGGCGCGGTCCCGGTAAACGCGAGGTGGAACGGCTTGTCCGGGACTAGGGCGCCATAGGTGACGGAGCGATCCGGGCTGCCGGCGACCGACACCACGCCTTTTGCCACCGTGAGATGCTCGACGGGGGCTTCTAACTTCTGGGATGCCATCTGGAGCAACGCCTGCCGCGCTTCGGCGGCGGCGGTGCGAACCTGGGGCCCGCCCCTTTGGATGGAAGCGCTCGAGTAGGTTCCGCCCTGGTTGGGTGTGACGTTGGTGTCGAGCTGGACCGTTCTCACCTGGCTCATCTCCAGATCAAGCTCTTCGGCCGCGACTTGCAGCAACGCCGTCGAGTTTCCCTGGCCGAGCTCCGCAAACCCGATGTAGACCGTAGCCGTGTTGTCGGTGTGGATGGCCAGCCACGTGTCGATCTGCTTGGCATCCGGCGGTCCGGCAACACTGCCCCGATCTTCCGCGGGCAGCGACTCGCGAAGGCTGAAACCGATGATGAGAGCGCCACCGGTTTTGAGGAAATCGCGGCGAATTACGCTGCTCACGCCACCCCCGCCATGGCCCGGGAAGCGCGCTGGATTGCTTTGATGACCCGCGGATATGTCCCGCAGCGGCACAGGTGGCCGTTCATGGCTGTGCGGATTTGCGCTTCAGTCGGCTGCGGAACTTTCGAGAGCAGTTCGGAGGCTTTGATGATCATACCGTTGAAGCAGTAGCCGCACTGCACCGCCTGTTCGTCAATCAGCGCTTGTTGCACCGGGTGCAGGGGGGGAGCCGAGCGTAGCTTCTTCTGCGCCGCGTACCAGGCTGGCAGCCCTTCGAGCGTGGTGATCGATTTACCCTGGACATCGGAAACCGGTGTCACACAAGAACGCGTCTCGACGCCATTGACCAGCACCGAACAGGAGCCACACTGAGCGAGCCCACAGCCGAAGCGTGGACCTTGCAGTTCGAGTTCGCCGGCAAGCACGTACAATAGCGGCGTATCCGGCGCGGCAGAAACCGTCCGCACCTGCTCATTCACTCGGATCTTGAGCTCGCCGGGCATCTCCAGCCCTCCTTCAGAGTTTAAACCGAACTGGTTTCTCCAGGTTATCACCGCCAATCGGCGGGCGCGGAAGGGCCTGACGGCTGATTTCTTACGGGCGCCGCGCTCCGCTATGAACCGGAGATACATGTCACCGGGATCTTCGCTGCATACTGCACCCTCTCAGTTGGTTGAGGCTCTCGCGCCTCTTCGAAACCGGAAGCCGAGCTGCTCGGCTTGGCGTATTTGGAAAAGGCCGGTTACCGCCCGGCCTCCTTCGTCGATCTCTTCGAGAAGATCGAGCCCTGGAAAAAACGAGACCCGGAACCCTGTCCAAGGTGTTCTTCAAGCATCCGATGACCCATGCCTGATCCCAATCTAATCTGGGTCTTGCAGATAGCTTCTGGCATTCGGGGATCGGCTATGCCTGGGCCTCAATGCCGAGCTGATCGTCAGCAAGCCGTCATCTACCATCCAGTGGGTGTAGTGGCACATGGTGCGGACCCCGGGTTCTGCGCATGGAATGCCTCGTACTGGAATTGAGTCCAGTTGCTGCCAGCCTCGAATCGACCGTACAGCACGGTGCCGTCTGGTTGGGTGCTGGCCAGGTGCGCGTAGTAGCAGCCTTCGATCGCGGAACTGCAAACCGTGCCTACGGGGATGGCGTGGCCTGTGGTTTGCGCCTTCGCTCCAGAAAGCCAGCGCCCGCAAAAGCAGCGTTGCGAGTGCGGTTCCTTTGAAGTTTATCAGGCCTCAACTTCCTGCGGTTTTGCTGAATCGTGATCGGGCTTCCGCTTACCGTCTCGGCCTCTATCACATGAAAAGTGGCCGCGGCAATCCGTCCAGGAAATGCTCAGGAGAACGTCAAGACACGGCCGCCATGGCGGATCGGAAACCTCTGAATTCGAGAATGTCAAAGCGGCCGGTGAAGGTCGAAAACCTCGCGGGCGATGCCGATTCCGACCCGAGCGATCCCACCCTGAATCTGGGACTCGTGTCCTAGGGTGGAAGCGGCGTGACTGACCGGCATCAGCTCCGTTTAAAGAGATGGGCGATCTTGCGGCCGGCCGCCTCTGCGACGTGGACGGTTACCTTGGCGGATTTTGTCGTGCCTTCGGCGATGTCCTTGCCCGCCTCCTTGGCTACGCCGCCCGTACGATGGTAGGTTTCCTCAGCACCGTTTGCAGTTTTTGCGGCGAGTGTTTTCGCGCCGTGATCGATGTGGGTTGCGGCGGTCTCGGTAGCCTTCAGTCCATCCTTCCCGATGGCGTCGATATCATTGGCCGTTTCCTGCGTCCCTTTGGCGGTGTAGTGGACGATGACCTCGCTGCCTTCCTTCAATCCATGGAAGGCCCCTGTGCCGGCCCCCGCCACGACTTGTGCACCGTGAACTGCGGTCTGTTTTACGAAGTGAAGCGTGTGTTCGGTTCCATCGGCCAACTTGACGACAATTGTCTTGGCGGCGGCGTCTAGCTTGAGGATCTCCCCCATGAGAATTCCGTGACGCTGCTCGATCGCGAACGCCGACCCGCACAAGGCCGTTATTGCCATGGTTACAAAAAAGCTTTTGCGCATAATTTTCTCCCGCACCATCCCCATCCCGCAGCCTGTCCAATGCCCTCGATGGCCACCTACTCTCATCCGCCGATCCTTGAAAGTATTGTCCATACGGCAGATGCTAGCCCTCAAGACGAAAATCGAGGGAAATCCAACCCTAAAATATGGGCCGCTGCCTCACAAATACTTAGCAAGGCTCCTTCCATTGTCGGGCCCTCTAGGTGCCAAATGTTAGCCGATCCCCCAAACCCCCTAGTTTTCACCGTTTTCTCAGTCATTACCATGAGTTCTGGAGGGTTTGGGATGGAATCGGATGCCGAGTCTCGTCGAGCGGAAACAGACAGAGACAGGCAAGTGGTTCCTGGTCCACTCATCAATCTCGCTGCCGCGGCGAGCAGCGGATCACGGGTCTGGGCCCCAGCCTCGGCCGCGCATATCCAAGTCATCACCAGGGACCGAAGGATTGGGCTCGGAACCGCCAGATGAACCTGTAGCCGGGCCCGATTCAACCTGGAGTTTTGAGCGGCAAGCGCCCGCCGCATGTTCGGGTACAAAAGGAATCCTTTACACCATCACAAGTCGGGGAGTGTCGATGAGGACCCTTCACGGGGTCTCCGCAGGACACGATACCGCGTTTCGTCACCCTGGGTGGTTTGCTTACATGCGAACGAACCTCCGTTTTCGCAGACGGAGCGTCCATCGTCAGTTGGTATGGGCCCCAGGTGCCCCATATGGACTCGCATGGTACGCCGATGCCAAGTCTGGACGTGCGAATCAGCACATAGGGTGAACTCAGATCTGGAACCGGTAGCCTACCCAGGGCTCGGTGATCACGTGCCTCGGATGGGCCGGGGCCCTCTCGATTTTTTTCCTGACCTGATTGATGAAAGTTCGTAGGTACTCGACCTCGTCGCCGTAGTCCGGTCCCCAGACTGCCTGCAGGAGCTTGGTGTGCGCAATCGTCGCATTCGCATTGGTTGCCAGAAAGTGGAGAAGATCAAATTCTTTGGGTGTGAGCCGAACCTCCTTACCGCCGACTTTCACACTCCGTGCCGCGGGATTGATCTCGAGGTCTCCGGCCTGGATGACAGAAGAGTCACCAGTGACAGGAATGCGACGCAGCGATGCGCGAATCCTGGCCAGCAGCTCCGGCATGCTGAACGGCTTGGTGACGTAGTCATCGGCGCCGGCATCCAAGGCGGCAACTTTGTCTTCTTCCGTGTTGCGCACCGTCAGCATGACGATAGCGACTTCCGAGGTGGCACGAATGATACGGCAAGCCTCCAATCCTCCGATGCCCGGCATATTCAAGTCCAGCAGGATCAGATCGAAGCGCTGGGCACGCACAGCCTCTAAGGCCTCCTCTCCTGACCGGGCATCGTGCACTTCGTAGCCCTGGCCCGTTAAGCTGGTTCTCATAATCCGACGGATCTGCGGCTCATCATCGACTACCAGAATCTTAGCTGAACTCATGGAAGCCTCTCTTTCGTGAGAGGCAACGTGACGGTGAACTGCGCACCTTTTCCCGGCACGCTGGTGATGGAAGCGTCTCCGCCATGAGCCCGGGCTATCTCCCGCACCACGGAAAGGCCGAGGCCGAACCCCGGTACCGCGTGAGGCGTCAATCGTCCCCGGTAGAATCGCTCAAAGACTCTTTCCGCGTCCGCGCCAGCGATGCCTGGCCCATCGTCCCCGACCCAGAATCGGACCTCCGATGGGCGTGTTTCGGCGCCGATTTGAATGGGCGATTGGCCCGGCGCGTGCTTCAGGGCATTGTCGAGGAGTTGCCTCAGGGAGAGCTGAATCAGGTCCCGATCGATGTACACGGCGGCAATGTCGCGGCCCACGATCGTTTCGACAGGCCGATCCTCCAATCGGGATCGCATCTGAGCGACCACCGTTTCGATCAGCTCGTTTGGCGAAACCAGCGAGCGATGGAGCTTGAACTTGCCACCCTCGATGCGTGACATCTGGATCGCGTCGCTCACCAGATCGTTGAGACGATCGGTCTCGTCATTGACAATACTGAGATACTCGCGGTATTGCCCGGTGAATTGCGGGTCGGCGAGAACACTGGTGGTTGCCGCCTTGATGGAAGTCAGGGGCGTCTTGAACTCATGCGCGATGGCATCGAGGAGGGTTGATTTCAGCTCCTCGCTTCGCCGCGCAGCCTGGGCGAGGTTCTCGATCTCCTGGGTGCGCGCACGCTCTAGCCCGATGGCGACCAGGCTGGAGATGGCATCGACCGCTGTGTCCGAGACGACGCCGCGAAGAGCGAGCACACCGGCCGGCCGAGTCCCCAACCGAATCACGGCGAAGCGGGCACCGGATTCGTCGGCGCCCGAGCCTATCTCACCGTCCCGGGCCTGGTGCACCACCTCGGCCGGTACGGCAAGGTCTTCCGGGCCCGCCAGGTGGGTTTGTTGCGAAGTCAGATCGTACAGCGCCACAGCGGGTAACTCGAAGGCTTCGGCGACGTGACGGGCAAGCCGAGATGGCACGGAGCTGTTGCCTGAATCCAGAAGGATGGATCGTCCCAGTGAGTAAAGCCTTTCCAACTCGAGCTGGCGGCGAATGGCGGCGTTGGCCTGCCGCTTGACGCTCGCCGATAGCTGGCTGGCGACGGTGGCGGTGACGAGGAAGGCCACCAGCGCGACGACATTCTGGGGATCCCCGATTGTCAACGTACCGACCGGTGGCAGGAAGAAGAAGTTATAGCAGAGCATTCCCGCAAGGGAAGCCACGATCGCTTCAGTGAGGCCCCAGCCACTGCCGATGAAGAGGACTGTAATCAGGAAGGCGAAGCCGGTCGTTGTCTGATTAACCCCTGCGTACCAGCATGCCGCCGTCACCGCGGCAACCGCCAGAATCGTCGCCAGCAGCTTTCCGCCTGTCCACAACCAAGAATCGTTTGAAGACGGCACTACCTGCATTCTAAGCCCGGCAGAAAGAATCCTGACCTCGCGGGAACTCGATGGCACGAGGGCTACCGATTAACTGCCGCCTATCCACCATCGGCGAACCGCCACCGCAGACCAGACCGCCTCCACTAGGCCGAATGGCCAGGCACCCTGCAGAAATCCGTAGGCCGAGCCCATCATGCACGATCCGGCGAAAGCCAAAACAAACCAACGGCTTCGCTGCTCGAGCGCGTAGCACACCAACATCCCTGTCACCGCGAAGAGGCCGAAGAGCGTCAGCTTGTCGATATGCATGCTCTCTCACTCATCGTAACCGTGAGAGCAGGAAATGGCGCCACCTTCATGAAATCCTGACGACTCCTTTATGCAATTTTTATGAAACCTCGCCTATCGTGGAATTTCGCGAGAGGGTGACGCTGACAATGACTCCACTCGATGTGGGAGACCAGCTCGACGAGTATCGTCTGGAGGAGCTTGTGGCGTGCAGCGGAATGGCGTCGATCTTCCGCGCCACAGACACGCGCTCCGGAACTCAGGTCGCCGTCAAGATCCCGCATCCCGAAGCGGAGTGCGATGTCGCCTTCTACGACGATTCCAGCGGGAAGCTCAGATTGGCCGACAGCTCGATCATCGGAGCGTGATCAAGGTGATGGAGCAGTGGAAACCCAGCCGGGTCTACATGGTTATGGAGTGGGTGGAAGGGCGGCTATTGCGCCACATTCTCGCCGAGGCAGGCAAAATCGACCCTCCGCGTGCCGTTCGGATGGCCCTGGCTCTGTGCGACGCCCTCGACTATATTCACTCCCACGGAGTGATCCATCGGGATCTCAAGCCCGAAAACATCATGGTCGGCTGCGAAGATCAGATCAAGCTCATCGATTTTGGGATCGCGGCAAAAGCCGGCGCCCGCCGTCTGACCTTCGGCAAACTCTCGAATATCATGGGCACGGCCGAATACATCTCTCCCGAGCAGATCAGGGGCCGGCGCGGCGACGCGCGCAGCGACCTGTATTCGCTCGGCGTCGTCCTCTACGAGATGCTGACGGGTAAAGCCATTTCCGGGCCCCAATCCGTTTGCGGTGATGAACGCGCGGCTGCGAGTCGATCCCGTCCCGCCACGCGCAGTGAATCCCACTCTATCATCTGAACTGGAAGCGATCCTGCTTCGCGCTTTCGCTCGGGACCGCAAAAACCTGTACGCTCGCGCCGCCGACCTCGGCCATGACCTCGAGTACCCCGACTCGTTACGGGTTGGCGACTCACCCGCGCCCGGCGCGACGTTGTCGACGAGAGTGCTGTGGTATTCCGCACTCGCGGCGATTCCAGCCGCGATCGCCTCTACCTCGCCCGGATCCAATAAGTCACGGCCGCAAGGTGCCTTTTTTAATGCGGTCGCCGATGGGTTTCATGCGGCGCCGACGCGGTCTTTACGGAATCCTGATGTGGCGCTTGTGACTTCCTTACGGTTGAATCTGTAACCTGTAAACCGGAGTTGGGGACCTGGAACAGAACTGAGACCTCGGCAGAGCAGCCTCGCAAGGGTTTTGATTGGATCCTCGCGCCGGACCGCCACCCGTGCGCTAGAACCCTAGAAATAGTGGTTCCTTATATCGGCTCAGAGCTAACCGGCAGAGTGATGGAGCGCGCGGCGGTTTTGGCAGCCGGCCTCAACGTGGCTCTGAAACTGGTGGCGGTCTACGTGGCTCCCTATCCCGCCGATCTCGATTGCCCGGCCGCGACCAAGGAACATCTAACCTCGCGCTTGACGGAGCTTAGGGAGCGGTCCACCTTGCCCTCATCGGTCGAGCTGGTCGTCGCTCGCGATCGCAGCGAAGGTCTTCGTCAAGTTCTGCCACCTGGGTCCACGGTGTTGCTGGGAAGCCGGAGGCGCTGGTGGCGTACGCCAGAGGAGCGCCTGGCGCGCGCGTTGACTCACCAGGGCCATCGTGTGTCGTTGATTCATTTCGAGTAAGGAGATATGCGTCATGCTCGACGTGGCTTTTGTGGCGATCAGCATCCTTTGTTTCGCCGTGGGTTGGGCGTTCGTGAAAGGATGCGACCTTCTCTAAGGATCCAACATGGAATACGCAATTTCACTCGCCATCGCCGTGGCGCTAGGTGTGTATCTGGTATACGCCCTGCTGCGGCCCGAGCGCTTTTAGGAGAAAGCCGATGACAGCCAGTGGACTCTTCCAGATCGCGCTCTATTTTCTGGTGTTACTTGCGCTGACCAAACCGCTGGGGCTCTACATGAACAGAGTCTTTCAGGGCGAGCGTACGTTCATGCACCGCCTTCTGCGGCCCTTCGAAGTTGCCATCTACAAACTCTGCGGAATCGACGAGCGCGCCGAGCAGCATTGGACGCGCTACGCGGGCGGCATTCTTCTGTTCTCGGTCGCGACACTGCTGGTCACCTACGCGTTCCAGCGCCTGCAGCAGTGGCTGCCGTTGAACCCACAGGGCTTGGGGCCGATCAGCCCCGATTCGTCCTTCAACACGGCCATGAGCTTCACCACCAACACCAACTGGCAGTCGTACGTGCCCGAGACGACCATGAGCTATCTCACCCAAATGGCCGGTTTGGCCACGCACAACTTCTTTTCCGCGGCGGTGGGGCTGGCCGCGGGCATCGCCGTGATTCGCGGCTTTGCGCGGCATTCGGTGAAAACGGTGGGGAACTTTGGGGTCGATCTGACCCGCAGTTTGGTCTACGTCCTGCTCCCTATTTCGATCCTTGGGGCCCTCGTGCTGGTCTCGCAGGGTGTGATTCAGAATCTTGCCCCCTACACGAAGATCGCCACTCTGGAAGGCGCAACACAGACTATCGCGCACGGGCCGACTGCTTCGCAGGAAGTGATCAAGATGCTCGGCATCAATGGCGGAGGCTTCTTCAACGCCAACTCGGCGCACCCCTACGAGAACCCCACGCCGCTTTCGAATTTCCTGCAGATGGTTTTGATCTTCGTAATTCCAGCCGGCCTCACCTATACGTTCGGCAAGATGGTCCGTGATACGCGGCAGGGCTGGGCCATCTTTGCTGCGATGAGCATCCTGTTCCTGGCCGGCGTGTTTGTGACCTATCCTGCCGAACAGGGCGGGAATCCGAACCTCAGCAAACTCGGGATCGAGAGCGCGCCTACGGCGAGTCAGCCGGGCGGAAACCTGGAAGGCAAAGAGGTCCGCTTCGGCATCGCGAATTCCGCGCTGTTTGCCGTGATCACCACCGACGCCAGCTGCGGCGCCGTAAACAGCATGCACGACAGCTTCACGCCGCTTGGCGGGATGATTCCGCTGCTCAATATCCAGCTTGGTGAAATCATTTTCGGAGGCGTGGGCTCCGGCTTGTACGGCATGCTGCTTTTCGCCGTCCTCTCAGTGTTCATTGCGGGACTCATGGTGGGGCGCACGCCCGAGTACTTGTGCAAGAAAATCGAGCAGAAAGAGGTCAAGATGGCAATGCTTTCCGTGCTGGTCGCGGCTTTGAGCATTCTTGGCTTCTCCGCCTTTGGCTCGGTGGCCCATTTCCCCAAAGACAGCTACATCAATCCGCCGGGCCCTACCACGGCCAATCTCAGCAACAACGGCCCGCACGGATTGTCTCAGGTGCTCTATGCCTATAGCAGCGGCACCGGAAACAACGGCAGCGCCTTTGCAGGGATCAACGCTAACACGCCGTTCTTCAACACCACCATCGGCCTGGCGATGTTCGCAGGCCGGTTTCTTATGATGATTCCGCTGCTCGCCATGGCGGGCAGCCAGGCGGCCAAGAAACGCATCCCGGTCTCCGCCGGGACGTTTCCGACGCACAGCCCTCTGTTTGTCGCCCTCCTGGTCGGCGTGGTGCTGATCGTAGGAGCACTCACCTACTTCCCAGCGCTTTCGCTGGGACCGATTGTGGAACATTATCTGATGCATGACGGTAAGCTGTTTTCGCTTCTACTGAATCCGGGCGTGGTGTGGGGGTAACATAATGCCAGTGGCCACCGAGCAACAACCGATTGCCGAAGATGTAACTCTGATTCCGAAGAAGGCTCTGAGGGCACGGCCGCTGTTTGATCCTCCGATCGTGAAACGGGCTCTCGGAGACTCGTTCCGAAAACTCGCACCGCGGCTGATGCTGAACAACCCGGTAATGTTCGTGGTCGAGGTCGGCGCGGTGATCACCTCGGTGCTATTCGCGCGCGATCTCGCCTTAGCAGCTCCGATCGCCGGCTTTACCTTCCAGATTACGCTCTGGCTCTGGTTTACGGTGCTGTTCGCAAATTTCGCCGAAGCCATGGCGGAAGGCCGTGGGAAGGCCCAGGCCGACGCGCTGCGCAAGACCAAAACGGAAACGACTGCCCGCCGGGTGATGGGCGGCCGGATGGAAACTGTGGCGGCCACGCAATTGCGCTCTGGCGATATCGTCATCATCGAGCAGGGCGAGATTATCCCCGGTGACGGCGACGTCATCGAAGGCATCGCCAGCGTGGATGAATCGGCCATTACCGGCGAGAGTGCTCCCGTGATTCGCGAGTCCGGCGGTGATCGCAGTGCCGTAACCGGCGGCACGCGCGTGCTCTCCGATTGGATCCGCGTCAAAATCACCTCCAACCCTGGTGAGACGTTCCTCGACCGCATGATCGCCTTGGTCGAGGGCGCCCAGCGCCAGAAGACGCCTAACGAGATCGCGCTGAACATCGTGATCGCCGGCCTGACGCTGATCTTCTTGTTCGCCGTCGTCACGCTGCAGCCTTTTGCGGCCTACAGCGTCGCCTCGAGCGGTAGCGGGGCCGTGCCCTCGGTGACGGTGCTGATTTCCCTGCTCGTCTGCTTGATTCCGACCACCATCGGCGGACTGCTCTCCGCCATCGGTATTGCAGGCATGGATCGCGTGATGCAGCACAATGTACTGGCTATGAGTGGCAAGGCCGTCGAGGCCGCGGGCGATGTCAACACGCTCCTGCTCGATAAGACCGGCACCATTACGCTCGGTAACCGCCAGGCCGTCGAATTCATTCCCTTGGCGCACGTCGAGGAGCATGAGCTGGCCGATGCCGCCCAGCTTTCGAGTCTCGCCGATGAAACCCCCGAAGGCCGTTCCATCGTCGTGCTCGCCAAGCAGAAATTCAACATTCGCGGGCGCGAAGTGATGGAACACGAGGCGCGCTTCATCCCATTCACCGCGCAGACGCGTATGAGCGGCGTCGATCTAGATGGCCGGCGTATCCGCAAGGGTGCTACCGAATCGGTAGCCCAGTTCGTCCACGAGCACGGGGGTGCGGTACCGCCCGAACTCGTTGGAATCACCGACCGCATCTCGCGCTCGGGCGGAACTCCGCTAGTGGTGGCCGATCGCGGCCGCGCGCTGGGCGTTGTGCACTTGAAGGATGTAGTCAAGGGCGGCATGCGCGAGCGCTTCCATCAGCTCCGCGCCATGGGCATCCGCACCATCATGATTACCGGCGACAATCCGCTGACTGCTGCCGCCATTGCTGCCGAGGCCGGCGTCGATGATTTCCTGGCGCAGGCTACGCCCAAAGACAAGATGGACCTGATTAAGAGGGAGCAGGCTGGCGGGCGTCTTGTCGCCATGACCGGCGACGGTACCAATGACGCCCCGGCACTGGCCCAGGCCGATGTCGGCCTCGCCATGAATACCGGCACGATGGCGGCAAAAGAGGCTGGCAACATGGTAGACCTCGACAGCAATCCGACGAAGCTGATCGAAGTCGTGGCTATCGGAAAGCAACTGCTGATGACGCGTGGGGCGCTTACGACGTTTTCAATCGCCAACGATGTCGCCAAGTACTTCGCCATTCTGCCCGCAATGTTTACAGCCACGTATCCGGCGCTAGCAACCCTGAATATCATGGGCCTGCGCACCCCCCAAAGCGCTGTGCTGGCGTCGGTGATCTTTAACGCCCTGATCATCATCGCGCTAGTGCCTCTGGCTCTGCGCGGGGTCAAATACCGGCCGACGAGCGCGGCTGCCATGCTGCGGCGCAACCTTCTGATCTACGGCCTAGGCGGGGTGATTGCTCCGTTCCCAGGCATCTGGCTGATCGACCGCCTGCTGGGGTTGCTCAACCTGGCGTAAGGAGTGGGAAATGAACCAAATCAAAATCGCAGTACGCGCCACGATTGTGCTGACGATCCTCACGGGCCTGGCCTACCCGTTGTTGGTCACCGGCCTGGCCCAGGCGTTTTTCCACCGCCAGTCGAATGGCAGTTTGGTCGAGAAGAACGGAATCGCCATTGGCTCCGAACTGATCGGCCAGCGATTCACCAGGCCGGAATACTTCCATGGGCGCCCTTCCGCAGCCGGCAATGACGGCTACGACGCTACGGTCTCCGGCGGTTCGAATCTTGGCCCCACCAATCAGAAACTGGTGGACCGAGTGCAAGCCGATATCAAAAAACTCCGGGCCGAAAACCCCGGGTTTACCGGTCCGATCCCCGCCGATCTGCTGACATCCTCCGCCAGCGGCCTCGATCCGCATATCAGTCCTGCTTCGGCCGAAGCTCAGCTCGCCCGAGTAGCCGCCGCGCGCGGCGTGACTCCTGGCCGCATCCAAGCATTGGTCGACCGACGTACGGAAGGCCGCCAGTGGGGCATCTCTGGCGAACCGCGTGTCAATGTACTTGTTCTGAATCTCGATCTCGATCGGGCGACTCCTGTCCGAAAATAGAGATGAGGTGAGCGGAGCGACCGACCGCAGGCCCAACCCCG
>JAGWQP010000283.1 GCA_028876805.1 Acidobacteriota bacterium
GCCAGCGCATCAAGCTGGCTCAGGCCATCGCACATGATCCCCAGGTGGTGGTGCTCGATGAGCCGCTGAACGGTCTCGACCCTATGGCGCGCGCCGAAACCATCGCGCTTTTCCAGGAGTGGGGCGCCAAAGGCCGGCACGTCATCGTCTCCAGCCACATCCTGCATGAAGTCGACCGCATCTCCGACCAGGTGATCCTGCTCAGCCACGGCTACGTGGTCGCCGAAGGCCAGATTCAGGGCGTGCGCAGCGAAGTCAAAGACCAACCGATGCAGATCCTAATCCGCTGCGACCAACCGAACGCGCTGGCCGCGCGCCTGTTTCTCGAGGACCACGTGGTGGAGGCCAAGATTCACCCCGATGGCAAAGGCGTTTGGCTGCGCACTACCGAGGCCGACCGCTTCTACTTGGTGCTGAATCAAGTGATTCTCGAGGCTGGCCTCGAAGTGGAATCGGTGGCGCCCGCCGATGACGATGTCAACTCGGTCTACCAATATCTGATCGGCGGCGAAGGAGGCACCGTATGAACCGCGCGTGGATGCGGCAGCTCGGCGGCGTCATCCGGCTGGAGTGGAAGAAGACGTTTCTCTCGCAGCGCGGCTGGTGGGTCTATTTACTGGCGCTGGCGCCGGTGGGCCTTGCCCTGATGCACACGCTGTTCGAGACCCGCTTCCGGCGCTTCGGCCACAGCGTGTTCCAGGACAGCCAGATTTTCGCAGCAATGTTCGAACTGTATTTTCTGCACCTCGGCATTTTCTTCGGCTCGATGGGAATCTTCTCGAACCTGTTTCGCGGCGAAATGCTGGAAAAGACGCTGCACTACTATTACTTGACGCCGCTGCGGCGCGAGCTGCTGGTGATCGGAAAGTATCTATCCGGCCTGATCGTGGCGCTGGTGCTGTTCGTGGCCAGCGCGGGATTCTCGTTCTGGCTGATCGGCCGGCACCAGGGCGCCGCCTGGATGGAGTTTCTCGAGCACGGTCCCGGCCGGTCGCAGATGGGCTGGTACATGGGAGTGGCTGCGCTGGCGTCGGTCGGTTACGGCGCGGTCTTTCTGGTAGCCGGTCTGTTCATCCGCAACCCGATGATCCCGGCCGCGGTGGTGATGATGTGGGAAAATCTGAACCCGTTCCTGCCCAGCCTGCTCAAAAAGATCAGCGTGATCTTTTATCTGAAGAGTCTCTGCCCCGTCAAGATCACCGTGCCGCCCCCGTTTTCCGTGCTGGTGACCGACACCGATCCCACTCCCGCCTGGATCGCCGTACCGGGTCTGCTGCTGGTCGCCCTGGGGGTGTTGGCCTATGCAGCGGTTTCCGCGCGACGCGTGGAAATCAGCTATGGCGAGTAGGACCTTACGAAACCGGACTGCCGGGGTAGTTTTGCGGTCAGTGGATGGGAGCTCTTCGACATCGATCCGATGGAACCTGTCTCGCTCGTTAGCGTTAGCGGTGGCGAGAGAGGGGCACCAGCACCATCAGCGGCACGGCCGGTACCGGTTATGGGTCGCACGGCCGCTCGATACCCGGAATTGCTAAGGTCGGGTTAAGTCAAGCCCGCGTAAGCATGGCCTTCACGCGCTCGGCGATGAACGGGACGGTGCGCAAGCGGACGCCCGTGGCATCAAAGATGGCGTTAGCCAGGGCGGCGGCCACGGGCGCAGCCGAGGCCTCGCCGGCCCCGAGCGGCGGCAGCGACGGGTGGTCGAGCAGCGCGACTTCCACCTTCGGAGCTTCCGGGAAGCGCAGGATCGGATAGCTCGCCCAATCGACGCTGGTCACCTGGGAGCGGTCGAACTTCACTTCCTCGTGCAGCGCGCGGCTGAGCGTCTGCAGGATGTTGCCTTCGATCTGGTTGCGCAAAGAGTCGGGGTTGATCACCAGCCCACAATCGTGCGCGCAAGTGACGCGCTCGACCCGAACTTCGCCGGTCGCGCGGTCCACCGCCACCTCCATGGCCATGGCGACGTAGTTCTCCGCCTGCTTGTAGCGCACATAGGCCAAGCCGCGGCCGGCAAGACGGTTGCCCTCGACGGACTGCGGGTTGGGCGACGGGCGGGCCTGCCAGCCGATCATTTCGGCGGCGCGTTTGAGCACGTCGAGCGCACGCGGATCGGAGAGGCCGCGCACACGAAAGGCCAGCGCGTCCACTCCCGCGGCAGACGCGATTTCATCGGTGAAGCTTTCCACCGCAAACACGTTGGCGATCTTGCCGGGAGCGCGCAGGTTCGACAGGCGCAGCGGCACTTCTTTCAGCCAATGGGTTACAACCCGCAGGTTCGCGGCCGCGTAAGGCGGATCGGCGTTCTGCGAAATCTGGCCGGCATTCTGGCCACGTGGCTGGGTGATTCCAGCTGCATCGGCGGCGACGAGCGGCCGGGTCCCCGGCACGGCCACGGGAAGCCACATCTGTGTCTCCCAGGCCAGGATGCGACCTTCGAAGTCGATGCCAGCGCGCAAATCGAGGAGCTGTGGCGGCCCTTTTGGATCCCAGCCGTGCTCATCGGCGCGCATCCACTGCACACGCACCGGCCGGCCGACGGTCTTGGAAATCAACAGGGCGTCGGCCGCGACATCGTCGGTGCCATTGGTTCCGTATGAGCCGGCGCCATCCATATAAATGACGCGCAACTTTTCTTGAGGAATGCCAAAGGTGCGGGCCAAGACGCTACGCAAACCGTGAGAGCCCTGGGAGGCGGACCAGACCGTAGCGCCGTCGGCACGCACATCGGCGATCGCGCACGAAGGACCGAGCGAGCCGTGGCTCTGGAACGGCCAGCAATAAGTGGCGGAAAGCTGTTTGGCGGCCGAGGGCATCGCTCGGGCGGGATCTCCACGATCGACCAGCGTCTCTTCGCGCGCAATCGCGGCCGCTCGTAGTTGGCGCTCCATATCGTTACTACGCGGCAAGCCTTGCCACTCGCTCCAGGTCGCTTTGAGCTCACGGGCGGCTCGCACCGCGGCCCACTCATCGGGGGCCACCACGGCCAGGAAATTCCCGATTCGTACCACGCGCACATCTGGGATCGCGCGAATGGAT
Organism: Acidobacteriota bacterium; assembly: GCA_028876805.1. GTDB lineage: Bacteria > Acidobacteriota > Terriglobia > Bryobacterales > Bryobacteraceae > PSRJ01. The sequence goes on from JAGWQP010000283.1 coordinate 3,037, forward strand.
GATTCATCGACCGACTGGAGACTGGCGCCCAAAGCGGGAGGGCGAATGACGCGGCCGTGAAGCATCCCCGCCACGGAAAAGTCTTGCAGATAAACGTGCTGCCCGGTGCATTTCCCGGGCACGTCGGGTCGAGGGAGGGGTTTGCCGACCACGGCATAGGACCGAGGATCCCGCAGGGGAGCTTGGCGATCGACGGCGAGCGAAAGACGCCGTCCGCCGATCAACGCGCCGATACCGACGCCGGGGCCGCCCGCAGTCGGCCGGGCTTCTCCGTTGACCAGAGTCAGCTCCGAGGCCGGCCGCCCGAGCCGGTTGGAGGCGAGCTCGAGCAGGGCCTGACGGGCGGTGGCCGCGGCCTGGCGGATCTCGACTCCGCCGCGCGGAATCCCGGTGCTGCCGCCAGTGCCCCCATGATCGGGAGTGAGTGCCGTGTCGCCTTCCACAAATGCGATACGCTCGACCGGCATCCCCAGCTCCTCGGCGGCCATCTGGCGAACCGCGATGCGCAGGCCGGTGCCGACATCCACCTTGCTGGTGTAGATGGTCATCGAACCGTCGGAATGGAACATGAGGAAGCTGTCCACCTGGCGGGGATCAAGCGGCTTGCCCACATCAGCGGCGACGCCCGTCTGGGCGGCCACTGGACGAGCGAACGCTCCACCTAAGGCGAAGCTGACGATCAATCCGCTCCCCTTCTGCAAGAGGTCGCGGCGCGAAATGGAAGCGATGGTAGCCATGGTCGCCTCCTTCAGGCCTTAGCCACACGCATTACGGCGCTCAAGATGCGCGTGTGCGTGCCGCAGCGGCACAGATTGCCGGCAAGCCCCTGTTTCACCTGGTCGAGCGTCGGATGGGGCGTTTGGTTGAGCAACGATTTCGTGGCCATGACCATGCCGTTGGTGCAGTAGCCGCACTGCGCGGCCTGTTCGGCGATAAACGCGGCCTGAATCGGGTCTGGCTTTTCGGGTGTGCCGAGGCCCTCGAGAGTGGTGACCGCGTGCCTGGCGACCTGCCTTACCGGCGTGACGCACGAACGCACTGCTTTGCCATCGAGGAGAACGGTGCAAGCGCCGCACTGGGCAAGCCCGCAACCGAATTTGGGGCCGTGCAACCCGAGCGTATTGCGCAGCACATAGAGCAGGGGCTGGGCCGGATCCCAGGAGTCCACGGTCACCGCACGGCCGTTGAGTTGGAAGCTGTAGTTGGCCACGGATCGCCTCCTTCGAGCTACTATACTCCAATCGCACCGCCGGAAAAGCACGGTCGCATCCCGCCAATTTCGGGGTGATGTTGTCGATCCATTCGAAGGATCGACCACGAAATTCGAGCGATTGTCATCCCGGTGTCAAAAGCTTGGGGTATGGCTTGGTCGAAAATCATTGCCAGAGGTAGTGGGCATTGCGCTATGCCCAAAAAAGATGCTGTTGGCCTCCAATCGCAACAATCTCATCATCGGCCTCAAGCTCCGGGGGGAACTTATCTGGAGCGTGTCCCTTCCGGACGGCACCCGTTGAATAGTGTGGATATTCGGGAAAGTTACGCGGTCAGCCCTTTTTGAGGGTTGAAGTTCGGAGCCTTCGAATTCAGGACCCGACCGAGGCGCGATCGGTTCTGGTCGGGCTCCCCATCCGTTCGCTACCGCACCCGGGCGAAACCTCGGGGCTTAGGCGGCGAAGCGGCCGGAGCGTCAATTCAGCAGCCGGCCTTGGCGCAGATAGGCCGGGGTGTCGAGGTCGTCCAGGTTGAGTACCGGCTCGGCCTCTGCCGGCAACGGAGCATCGAGCTCGAGTTGACGGTCCACTTCGGTGTCGCTCTCCGGCTGCGGCTCGGGGCGCGGCGTTTCCACCACGACTTCCGGCACTCGCCACGGCTCGCTCGGTCGCATATCCTCGGGCTGGAAGCCGGCGGCAATCACGGTGACCTTCACGGCGTCTTGCATCGCCTCATTGAGGATCACGCCGAAGCTGATCTGTACGTCTTCCGAAGCGGTGGCTTTCTGAATGATGGAGCACGCCTCGTTCACGTCGTGCAGGCCGAGACGGCTCGACCCGGTGATGTTGATCAGGACACTCGTCGAGCCGGCGATGCGTGAATCCTCGAGCAGCGGGCAGCTGATGGCTTGCCGTGCGGCCTCGACAGCGGCATGATCGCCGCGCGCGACGGCGGTGCCCAGCATGGCGTAGCCCATCCCCACCATGGTGGCCTTAACGTCGGAGAAGTCGCGATTGATCAGGCCTGGTGTGACCATGATATCGCTGATCCCCTGCACGGCCTGACGCAGAAGATCATCCGCCATTTTGAAGCCTTCAACGAAGCTAGCGCCGCGTGGCACCAACGCCAACAGCCGGTCGTTGGGAATGGCGATCACCGTATCCACTACGCTCGCCAGTTGAGCCAGACCCTGCTCGGCCAGTCGCTGCCGGCGCGTCCCCTCAAAAGTGAATGGCTGGGTGACCACAGCCACCGTGAGCGCATCCAACTCCTTGGCAAGTGAAGCGATCACAGGCGCAGCACCGGTGCCCGTGCCCCCGCCCAGACCAGCGGTCACGAAGACCATGTCGGCGCCCTGCAGCATTTCCACGATGTGGTCGGTATTCTCGAGGGCTGCCTGCCGCCCGATGTCGGGGTTGGATCCCGCGCCGAGGCCGTTTGTCATTTTGACACCGAGCTGCAGCTTGTTCACCACCGGGCAGGCGGTAAGCGCCTGGAGGTCGGTGTTCATGGCAAAGAACTCGACTCCTTCCATACCGGTCTGGGCCATCCGCGCCACGGCATTGCATCCGCCGCCACCTACTCCGATCACCTTGATGCGGGCCCGGCAATGCGCCTCTTCTTCGATTTCATACTTCAGATCGTCCATGTCCGAATTGATCAAGGCCATTCTCGACCTCCCTTCGCTGCTGGTGCGGCTCCCGGCGGCTGCCGCTACTTATCGCTTCCCATCGCTACCTAGCGCAGCACTCTTCCCAGCCAACCAGCCGCCTCCCGCTCACGCTCCGCCTGCACCTTCAACTTTGCCGAATACATGGCCAGGCCGGCAGCCGTCGCCCACTCCGGATCCCGCATCGACTCCGGCCAGTCGCGGATTCCTACCGGCAATCCGAATCGCGCCGGGCACTGCAGCACGCGCTCGGCTATGTCGCACAGGTCGGGCAGCCGAGCGGCCGCGCCGGTGAGGAACACGCCGCCAAGCAGCGAATGCGACATTCCGACCCGCGCCAGATCCGACCGGACGAACTGGAACAGCTCGGCTGAGCGCGCCTCCAGGACCTGATTGAGCAATTTGCGGGGCACGTCGCGCCCGTCGCGATCCTCCGCAGTGGGTACTTCCACGGTCACGTTGTCGGCACAATCACCGGAGAGCGCGCCGCCGTATTCGGTCTTCACCAATTCGGCATCCTCATAGCTCAAGCACAGCACTTGCGCCAGATCCCGCGTGAAGTGATCCCCGCAAACCGGCACGGAGGAGGCGAGCTGCATCGCGTCACCGTAATAGACCACTACTTCAGTAGATTCGGCGCCGATGTCCACCACAGCAACTCCTCGGCGCCGCTCCTCAGGAAGCACCGCCGCGTAGGCGGCGGCCAGCCCTTCAAAAATAGTCTCTTCGACGCCGAGGTGGGCCTGATTAACGGCGCCCACCAGCGCAAAATGCTCCTGCACAGAGGCCGTCACCAGGTGAACGTTGATCTCGAGCCGACTGGCGAGCATGTGGCGCGGGTCGCGGTGTCCGGGTTGGTCGTCGACCATAAAATCCTGGGGGAACAGTTGCAGCACCATCCGGTCCTCCAGCAACTGCACGCGGGTGGCTCGGTTGACCACGCGGTTGACATCCCGCTGGTCAACCTCGCGGACGTAGCCCATTTCCAGCACGCCGCGCGCGTTGGCGCCCCGCACGGCCTTACCTCCCATGCCGACGACAGCCTCCTCCATCGGCACTCCGGCCGATGCCTCAGCTTCGCGCATTGCCGAGCGGATCGACTCCGTGACCACCCGCTGGTCGGCGATTCGCCCTTTCAGCCAGCCCTGCGAATCGACCTTACCGCATCCCCGCAATCGTACGCGCCCCTGTTCCAGGGTCACGATCACGGCCCGCGTGGCGCGGCTCCCGGTGTCGAGTCCTACTCCGTAGATCGGCTTGGCTGCCATGGGCCAGGTTCCTTTGCTATTCGGTCGCAGTGATCCGGTCTTCCAGCCGCAGGTCAAACCGCTTGCCCTCCGGAGACTGTTTCCGAATCTCAGGATAATGAGTGAGAAAATTCTGGTAACGCCGCCCGAAGTCGGCATCGCCCAACAGAAGTTCGACCGTGCGGTCACCCACCTGCGCCACTACGTGGATGTCGGCGGGGTCGGCGGCGTTCACTTCGGAAAGATCCTTGGCCTGGTCGCCCAGCTCTTGCTCCACCCGCAGGAACGCGCTCACGCGCTCCAGACGCCGGTTGGGGGTGTCCTGCTCGCGAATGCCGCTGAGGACCGGGAAGGTGAACTGCGCCTGGGCGGGCAATTCAAGCATCACGCCTTGGGAATCGATCAACTGCACACCGGAGCGGAGGAGCACGAAGGCAATCGGCGTGCGCTCGCGAATGTGGACGTCCAGACGGTCCGGCCAGATTCGGGAGATGGAAGCATCTTCCACCCAGTCGACAGTCAGCAGCCTGCGTCGCCGCTCGTCCAAAGGAGTCATGAAGATGCTGCGGCCGAAGTCGGCGGAAAACACGCGTAGGACTTTGGTGCGCGAGCCGTACCGCAACCCCTCGATCGTGACGGCGTCCTGGCGGTCGGGCGAAAGAGCGAACTGCGGATCCGTGGTGACGAACCGGCACACCTTGAGGGTGGCTAAAGCCGCAGACGCGCTCGCCAGGCCCAGCACCGCGAGGCCGACGACTCCCCGCCAGCTCCGCCGCTTTGGATTGGTTTTGGGTTCTCGCGCCATTTCACCTCCCTGCCCTTGTCCCGCGCCCAGGCGGCGCCTCTCCGGCCCCCGCTCGGAGTCGCTCCAGAAGCTTGTCGCCGGCCTGCCAAACGTTTCCCGCTCCTAGCGTCAGTACGAGGTCGCCTTCTTCGGCCACCTTCAACAGAGCCTCGACTCCGCAATCGATGGTCCGCACGTGTTCCACCCTGCGGTGTCCGAACTGGCGAATCCGCTCCACCAGCGCCTCCGCACTCGCGCCCTCAATAGGCTTTTCCGAGGCGGCATAAATGTCGAGCACGAAAAGGCTGTCGGCCTGGTGAAACGCGCTCGCGAATTCGTCCATCAGGTGGAAGGTGCGGGAGTAGCGGTGCGGCTGAAACAACACGTGAACGCGGCCGAAGCCGCACAGCCGAGCGGTATCGAGCGTGGCACGGATCTCGGTAGGGTGGTGGCCGTAGTCATCAATCACGGTGATGCCGCGTTCTGTGCCACGCATCTGGAACCGTCGGTCCACGCCGCTGAAGGTGGCCAGGGCCTCGCGGGCGGTGTCGGCCTTCACTTCCAGCTCCAACGCCACCGCGACGGCGGCCATGGCATTCAGAACGTTATGACGGCCGGGCACGCGCAGCTGGAATCGGCCGAGGTCACCGGCGCGATAACGCAACCGGAAGTCGCTGGCGAAGGGACCGCAGGCGATCTCGGTCGCCTCCATTTCCGCTTGGGCGACGGTTCCATAGGTAATGGTTCGCCGCTTAATGGCGGGCATAATGGCTTGGACGTTGGCGTCGTCCAGGCACGCAATGACGGCGCCATAGAACGGCACCTTGTTGACAAACTCGATGAACGCGGCGCGGATGGCATCCAGGGACGGATAATGGTCAAGGTGCTCGCGATCGATATTGGTCACCACCGCGATGATGGGCGCAAGCCGGAGGAATGAGCCGTCGCTTTCGTCGGATTCCACCACCAGAAAATCGCTACGGCCGACACGCGCGTTGGACCCGCCCATAGTGCCGACGCGCCCGCCGACGACCACGGTGGGGTCGAGCCCGGCGTAGTTGAGAACGGTGGCGGTCATCGAGGTGGTTGTGGTCTTGCCATGGCTGCCGGCCACGGCGATGCCGTACTTGAGGCGCATCAATTCCGCCAACAGCTCGCCGCGCGGAATAACCGGGATCTGCAGCCTCCGCGCCTCCTCGACTTCTGCATTCTGCTCGTCGACCGCCGAGCTGACCACCAAGGCACGCGCGCCGGCGACGTTGGCGGCCCGGTGGCCTTCATAGATGCGGGCGCCCAAGCCTGCCAGCCGCTCCGTGGTCGGAGACAGTCTGATATCGGACCCGCTGATCTCGTAACCCAGGTTCAGCAGCACCTCGGCGATGCCGCTCATACCGATTCCGCCGATTCCGGTGAAGTGGAAGTGTTGGGGACGAAAGAACATTTCCTTCTCGTATTGTTTAGTTGATTCGCATCGGGTGTCAATTGAAATCACGCGCCACTTGCTCCAGAATCTCCGCGGCGCGGATCGCGGCGCCGGGCTTCGCGAATTTTCGGGCCGCCGTGCCCATCCGCTCCATAACGGCCGAGTCCCGCGCCAATTCCGACACCGAGCTAAAGAGTGTATCGCCGCCGAGGTCCCGGTCCCGGATCAGTCGGGACGCCCCGCCGCGTACCATGGCTTCGGCGTTGCGGGTCTGATGGTCGTCTGCGGCGAACGGAAAGGGCACCAGGATCGACGGCTTTCCAGACGCTGCCAGCTCCGACACCGCGCCCGCCCCCGACCGGCAGACCACCAGATCGGCCGCCGCAAACGCAGCCGGCATATCCGTGATGAATGGAATCACCTCTCCGTCCAGGCCGCATTGCCGAAAGGCCTCCGCTAACGGCTCCCAACCGGATGGCCCCGATTGGTGGACGATCCGCACCCGGCACCCCGCCCTTTGAAACAAAGGCCAGCTCGCGCGGCCGGCCTGGTTGAGAGTCCGCGAGCCTTGGCTGCCGCCGGTGACCAGCAGGTTCAGCACCGCGCCGCGGGATTTGGGAGCGATCTGGAAGAACTCTTCCCGCACCGGCAAACCGGTCAGCTCCGAACGGCCCGCGCCGAAACGGTCGGCGGTTTCGGGAAACGAGACCAAGGCGCGGGCCACGAACCTCCCGATCACGCGGTGAGTAAACCCGGGGATCGCATTCGGCTCCATCACGACCACAGGCACCTGCCCGACGAGCGCCGCCATCACCGGGGGGCCGGCGACATATCCCCCCATACTGAAAACCGCCGACGCGCGGCGGACGATTGAAAAGCATCCGAGCGTGGTCAAAGGCAACTGCGCCAGCGTACCGAGCTTCCGGCGCAGGCTGACCCGGTTCAACGCGCCGACTTCGATCTTCTCCAGCCGAAAGCCGTCTTGTGGCACCAGCCTTGCCTCCAACCCTGTCTCCGTCCCCACAAAAAAAACCTCACTCCCTCTTTTTCTGAGCTCTCGCGCGACCGCCAACGCGGGGATGACATGGCCGCCAGTGCCCCCGCCGGCCATGAGAAAGCGCTTCACCCGGCATGCTCCGACACATTCATGAGGATACCGAGCGAAGCGAGAGTGCTCAGTAACGAGCTGCCGCCGGCACTGATCATGGGCAGCGGGATTCCCTTCGTCGGCATCATTCCCAGCACCACGCCCATGTTGACCAGTCCCTGGACCACCACGACCACGGTTACTCCCAAAGCCAAGTAACGGCCGAAATCGTCCTCGACGAGCATGGTGGTCCTTAGGCCACGCCAGAAGATGATGAAGAAGCCCGCCAGCAGCCCGACCGAACCGACCAATCCCAGTTCCTCGCCGGCCACGGCGTAGATGAAATCCGTGTGCGCTTCGGGAAGGTACAGCAGCTTCTGTTTGCCGTTCATCAGGCCGAGCCCGAGAGGCCCTCCCGCGCCGACCGCTATCTTGGATTGCTCGAGCTGATAATTGGTGTCGCGCGTCGCGAGCGACTGCTCCAGCCTGGACTTGATCCGGCCCTCCGGATCAAACTTTGACACGATCTTGAAGTCCGGGTCGAAAAACTTCACCACCCGGGCCAGCCGGTAGGGCTGCGCCACGACGAACAGCATCACGCCCACCGAAGCCACGGCGGCCACCAGCGCGCAGTAGCGCAGTTCGAGACCAGCGACGAAGAACACGACGGTGGCAGTGGCACCCAACACAACCGCCGTGCCCAGATCCGCCACCACCACCGCTAGAATCACCAACCCCACCGCCAGCGATGCGGGCACCAACGTGTAGCGCGGGTTGTTGATGGCCCGGGCCCGCCAGGTCACAAAGAACGCGAGAAAGATGACCAGCGCCGGCTTCGCCAGCTCCGAAGGCTGCAGGCTCATGGGCCCCAGGCGGAGCCAGCGGTGATGTGCCGTGTCCACGAGATAGACAACCCCCAACAAGAGCAACGCGATCGCGACCGCCGTGAACGCTACCGCCGAATTCTGAAACTTGCGGTAAGGCGTCCGCTTGAGCGTCATCATCGCCACGACCGCAACCACCGCCCAAGCCGCCTGGCGAACCACGAAGTGCCACGCCGATCCGTACCGCAGGTCGGCCATGATGGACGATGCGCTGTAGAGAATCACCATCCCGAACGAAACCATCACCAGCACGGTGAAGAACAGGATCCAATCGGTCTTGAGCCTTAGGGCCATGTCACTCTCTCGGTTGCAATCGGTTTACGATCTGCTTGAAAACCTCGCCCCGGTGCTCGTAGCTGCGGAACTGGTCAAAGCTGGCGCAGGCGGGCGCCAGCAGGACGGTATCGCCGGGATGGGCCCGCGAATACGCGTGAGCCACAGCCTGGTCCAAGGTTCCGGCTTCGATTACCGGTACAGCCCCTCGGATCTGGTCGGCGATCTTGGGGGCGGCCGCCCCGATCAGTAGCGCCGCGCGCGCCTTCGCGGCCAGCGGCTGGCGCAGCAGCGAATAGTCAAGACCCTTATCCTTACCGCCCAGGATCACCCAGACGTTGCCGGGGAAAGCCTCGAGCGCTTTCACGGTGGCATCGACGCTGGTAGCTTTCGAGTCGTTATAGAAGTCGATGCCGCTCGCGTTACGCACGAATTCCAGGCGATGCTCGACCGCGCGAAAGCTCCGTACTGCGCTCGCGATGGCAGCGTGGCCCACCCCCGCGCGCGCCGCAGCCACCGAAGCAGCCAGCACATTCTCCACGTTATGCAGGCCGCGGATAGGGATGTCCGCGGCGTCCATCAGAACCTCGCCATCCAGGATGACGCGGCCGCCGCAGAGGCTCGCGCCCGGCGCGACCGGGCGCTGACTGCTGAACCACTGAGGGGTGGCGCGAGTTCCCTCGGCGTAGCCCACGCAGGTCGGGTCCTCCGCATTCAACACGGCGAAGTCGCCTCCGCGCATGGTTTCGAACAGCCGGCCTTTGGCCGCGGCATAGCTAGAGAAGGTGTGGTGGCGGTCCAGGTGATTCTGGGTCACGTTGAGCGCGAGCCCGATGTGCGCCCGGAATTCGGAAATGGTCTCGAGCTGGAAGCTGGAGAGTTCGAGCACGTTCCAGCCTTCGTCGCGCGAGGTGTCCACCATGGCGGTGACCGGGGTACCGATATTTCCGCCCACCTGCACCGCGAAGCCGGCTTCGTTGAGGATGTGGCCGGCGAGGCTGGTGGTGGTGGTCTTGCCATTGGAGCCGGTGATACCGATGGTCTGGCCCTTCAAAAACGGAGCCGCAAGTTCGACTTCGCCGATGACGCGCGCCCCGCGCCGGCGTGCCTCGACCACGGGCGCCAGGTCGAGCGGCACGTCGGGCGACAGCACGATCAGATCGCTCCCTTCGAAGACCGCGGGCGTCTGCTGGGCGAACGGGATGCCCAGACGTTCCAGCACCAGGCGTGCTTCGGGAAGCTCCTCGACGGGCTTCAGGTCGGTGGCGCGCACTCGCGCCCCTTCCCGCGCCAGCAACTCGACCGACGCCACGCCAGATTTCTTCATCCCCACGACCAGGGCCTCGATTCTTCTCAGCCGCATGTCATCTCAGTTTCAGGGTGGTGAGTGCGAACAAAGCCAGTACTAGGCCTGCGATCCAAAAGCGGGCGATCACCTTTGATTCGTCCCAGCCGATCTGCTCGAAGTGATGGTGGAGCGGCGCCATCTTGAAGATCCGCTTGCCGCGCAGTTTGAAGCTGCCCACCTGCAGGACAACCGAAATCGCCTCCACGATGAAAATGCCGCCGATGAACAGCAGCAGCACCTCCTGCTTGATGAGGACCGCGACCACCGCCATGGCACCGCCCAGCCCAAGCGAGCCGACATCGCCCATAAAGATCTCGGCTGGATGCGCGTTATACCAAAGGAAACCCAGGCTGGCGCCGGTCATGGCGCCGCAGAATACGGTCAGCTCCGACGTGCGCGGGTTGCGCGCGAGTTGCAGGTATTCGGCCAGCTCGGCATGGCTGCCGACGTAGGTCAGTATCGTGAGCGCACCGGCGGCGATCACCGTGAGGCCAATAGCCAATCCGTCCAACCCATCCGTCAAATTGACCGCATTCGACATGAACACCACGATCAGCGCCAGCAGAACGCAGAACGGCGCGACACCCAGCGCGTACGTCCAGGGACTGCGCATCAGAGAGCCAATCAGCAGCGACGGCTGGAACTGTTTCGCGAACGGAATGTTCACGGCCGTCGAATAGTCGCCCGATCTCCGCATGAACAGAAGAACGGCCCCGATCGCGAACGCCAGCGCGAATTGATACGCCAGCTTGCGTTTGCCGCTCAACCCCAGGTTGCGCTGGTTGGTGATCTTGGCATAGTCGTCGAGAAAGCCGATCCAGCCGTAGCCGAACAAGGCAGCGATCGCAATCCAGACGTACGGATACCGCAGGTCGGCCCAAAGCAGGGTCGGAATCACGATGGAGATAATAATGAGCACGCCGCCCATGGTCGGCGTGCCGGCCTTCTTCTGGTGCGACTGCGGGCCTTCCTCGCGGATGTACTGGCCGATCTGAAACTGGCGGAGGCGGTTGATCAGCCAGGGGCCAAGCGCGACGCAAAGAAACAGGGCCGTCAGACTGGCGAACGCGGTACGAAACGTGGTGTAGCGGAACACGCGGAACGGGCTGACGTATCGATAGAGCTGATCGTAGAGGAGGAAGTAGAGCATCGAACTTTTACGCTAACAGCCTTTCCAGAGCCCGTTCGACTCGAACGCCGCGCGAACCTTTGAACAGCACCGCGTCTCCAGGACCGATCGTGCGGCGGAGGAAATCGCCCGCTTCAGCCGCATCGTCAAAGAAAAACGCGGCGCTCCGGGCGAGCCCGGCGCCGACCGCCGCATCCACCATGGCGCGGGCCTCGCCCTGCACTCCGACCAACAGATCAATACCCTGCTCAGCCGCATAGCGCCCCAGTTCCCGGTGCTGCTCGGCGGAAACACGGCCCAACTCCAGCATCTCGCCCAGCACGGCGACGCGCCGGCCGGCCGCCGTTTGGCTGAGCACATCGAGCATGGCGCGCGCGGCCGCCGGGTTGGAGTTGTAACAGTCGTTCCAGATCACGATCCCATCCCGTTCCAGGCGTTCGCCCCGCATCTTCCCGGCGGCAAACGAGCGAACCGCCTCGGTCAATTTTAGAGCAGAGATGCCGAAGAGCCGCGCCACCGCAATCGCCGCCAGCAGGTTCATCACGCCATGGCGCCCCGCCAGACCGGTTTCGAAGGCAACCCCGAGGGCGTGAAACCGCGTCCCGGCGGCGTGCGGCTCGAATCGCTCGGCGCGCACCTCCGCACACTGGGAAAATCCGAAGGTCACGGCCGGGCCGGGATGCACGTCGCGGAACCCGAGAACGCGGGGGTCGTCCGCGTTGAGCACCGCTACGCCGTCCGGCGGCAGGCCTTCAATCAGCTCACGCTTGGCGGCGGCCACGCCATCGATGGAATCGAAGCTTTCCGTGTGGGCGTAGGCCACGTTCGTCACCACGCCCACGTCAGGGCGCGCGATCGCGGCCAGATTCCGGATTTCGCCGGCGTGATTCATCCCCATTTCGAGCACCGCGACCCGGCATTGGTCCGGCAGCCGCAGGATGGAAAGCGGCACGCCCACGTGGTTATTCAAATTTCCCACCGTCTTGCCGACAGCCAGCTCCACCCCCAGCAGGTGCGCAATGGCGTCCTTGGTGGTGGTTTTGCCAGCGCTTCCCGTCACCCCGACCACGCGGCCGCCCCAGCGCGTGCGCGCCCACCCTGCCAGCTGCTGCATGGCGGCGAGCACATCGCTCACCACCAATTCCTCACGAGCGCCCGATGGGTGATCGACCACCAGTGCGGCCGCGCCCTTGTCGAGCGCGGTTCCGACAAAGCTGTGGCCGTCATGATTCGGGCCTCGCAGGGCAAAGAAGACATCGCCCGGATTCTGTGTCCGCGTGTCCACGCTCCACCCGCCCACCTTCACCCCTGCAGGAGCGCCCGCCGCTCCCATAACGCAAGTCGTTTCTTGCAAGTCGAGGATCATGGCTGAGTATTTTTGCGATACCCGTAACTTTTCAGCACTTCCCGTGCCACCGCCCGGTCATCGAAGGGGATGGTCCGGTCCTTCAGAATCTGATAGGTTTCATGGCCTTTGCCCGCCAGGATGACAATGTCTCCTTCCCGCGCCTCCTTGAGCGCGCGGGCGATAGCGGCGGCCCGGTCCGGCTCGACGACGTGCGGCACATCCACGCGGCGAACCCCCACCAAGGCGTCGTTCATGATGGCGAGCGGCTCCTCGGACCGGGGATTGTCGCTGGTCACGACCACGAAGTCGCTGGCTTCCGCCGCAGTCTGTCCCATGAGGGGACGCTTCGTACGATCGCGGTCGCCGCCGCATCCGAACAGTGTGATCACCCGCTTGGGATTCAGCCCCCGCGCCAGCGCGACCACGTTGCGCAGCGCGTCGTCGGTGTGGGCGTAGTCCACCGCCACCACGAACGGCTGGCCTTCGTCGACGCGCTCAAAGCGCCCCGGTACCGCGGCGAGATCGGCAATGCCCCGCGCGATCGTTTCGGGCGCGATGCCATAGGAAAGTCCGGCGGCGCACGCTGCCAGGATGTTGTAGACGTTGATCCTTCCGATGAGTGGCGATTCTACCGCGAAGCGCAGCTTGCCGAGCTGCACCTCGAACCGCAACCCGCCAAAGCTGGAAACCACGTTTCGCGCACGCAGCCCCGCCTCCGCCCCCAGGCCGTACCAATAGACCTCGGTGGCTTTCGCGAGCGTGATTCCCCTGATGCTTTCGTCATCGCTATTGAGCACGGCTACGCGCGGTGGCGGAGCGCCCGCGCCCTCGAAGAGCAGCCGCTTGGCGGCGAAATACTGCTCCATGGTGCCGTGAAAATCCAGGTGGTCGCGCGTAAAATTGGTGAAGATGGCGGTGTGAAAATGCACCCCGTACACCCTGCTGAGCGCCAGGGCATGCGACGACACTTCCATGGTGGCGTGCGTGCCTTTCCGCTTCCGAAGCTCCGCCAAGATGCGGATCAGTTCGAGCGACTCCGGGGTCGTGTTTACTGCGGGCAGCACGCGGCCGGCAAGACGGTATTCGATGGTGCCGATTAATGCCGTGGTGCGGCCGGCTGCGCGCAAAACCGAGTCGACGAGATACGAGGTCGTGGTCTTGCCGTTGGTCCCGGTAATGCCGGTGAGGCCGAGCCGCTCGTCCGGCCGCTTGTAGAAGTTCCGCGCCGCCAGGGCCAGTGCCTGCCGCCCGTGCTCCACCCGAATCCAGACCCCCTCGTCACCTTCAGGCGCGGGCGCTTCGCTCGCGACGGCTACGGCGCCCCGCGTGCGCGCGTCTTCGACGAACTGCCGCCCGTCGGTGCGGCTCCCTGGGAAGGCAAAAAACAGGAAATTCGGGCCAATGCGCCGCGAATCAAAATCGAGTCCGTCTATGTTCATACCGGCAATACTTGGCGTCAGACGCTGCTTCAGCCCTACGCCTGAAAGTATCGCGCTCAGTTTCATTGCACAAACTGGACCCGAATGTGCTCGCCAGGGTGGAGGGGCGCACCCGCCTCAGGAATCTGCCAGCGCGCCACGCCGCTGCCGTCGGGCAATACGCTCATCCCCTTGGCAGCCGCCTCCGTCAGGACGGCACGCATGGTCTTGCCGCGGAAGTCGGGAACGCGCGGACCCAAGTCAGCCACGGTCTTGTCCTCATCCTCGTCGACGTCCTCCAGCACGCCCTCCTCATCGGATCCGGCGTCTCCGACGCTCAAATCGTCGACCACCAATTTTTTGGCCACCAGCTCCTCGGACGCCGGCGGCTCCGGCAGATCTTTTGGGATATCCAACACTCGAAGCGCCTCAGTGGCCACCGTGTGAAACACCGGCGCTGCGGCCGCCCCGCCAAACCCGGCTGTGCCGTGCGTCCCGTTCAATGTAACAACTACCACGATAGCTGGATTCGCGATCGGTGCAAAGCCGAGGAACGAGCCGTTGTAGGTATTGTGGGAGTAGCGCCGGGTCGCGGGATCGAAGATCTGCGCTGAGCCGGTCTTGCCTGCGGCTGAGTAGCCGTCCAGTTGCGCCCAGGGGTATCCGGTGCCGCCCGGCAGGACGACTCCTTCCATCATCCGGCGCATGGTGATGGCGTCTTCCGGCTTGACGACCCGTGTCGGCGGCGGCGGCGCCACCCGCTCGCCGCCCTTCCTCAACACCAGGTGTGGTTTCACCAGCAGCCCGCCGTTGGCGATCACCGATGCCGCGCGGGCCAGCTGGACGGTGGTGACGCTGATTTCCTGGCCAATCGAGACCGATGCCCAGGAGGTCTTGCCCCAACGCTCCAGCTTGCGGAGTTTCCCTTTCGATTCACCTGGCAGCTCGATGCCCGTTTTCTGGCCGAAGCCGAATCTCCAGATGTACTGATAGAGGTTGGCCGGCCCGACCCTCATGCCCACCTGGACAGCTCCGGTGTTGCTCGACTTGGCGAGCACGGTCGCCATCGGAATGACCCCCAGGCCGCCGTGCGAATCGTGGATTACGCGCCCCGGCAGCCGGAGGACGCCTCCACGGCAATCGATCAAACTCTGGGGGACCAAGTTCGTTGTCTCGAGCGCGGCCGTTAGCGTGACCACTTTCAAGACCGAACCCGGCTCGAAGGGCACCGAGACGGCGTGGTTTTGGCGTTTCACTGGACTCTCCCGAGGCCCTGGCGGCACATTGGGATCGTAGGTGGGATAGCTTGCTAAGGCTAGAATCTCGCCGTTGGCCGGGTCCATCACCACTACCGCTCCGCTGCGCGCATGGAGCTTGTTGACCTGCGCGGCCAGCTCACGCTCCGCCACGAATTGCAGGCGCTCATCGATCGTGAGCGTGATGGGAGTTCCCGAACGCGGTTCCGCGTCGGGTTGAGAATCGATGCCGCGCCGCTTGACGTCGGTGAGGATCCGCAGCTGCCCGGGCTCGCCGCGCAGGTCGTCATCGAGAGCCCTTTCGATGCCGGCGTTGCCTCTTTCTTCAAAATCCACGGACCCGAGGACGTGCGCCGCGAGCGTGCCCTTGGGATAATGGCGCTGGCTTTCGCTCTCGAACTCGATCCAGTCCAGGTCCAGGCTACGCAGGCTCTGATCCTCCTCGCGGCTGATCAGCCGCTTTACCCAGAGAAATCCACGGTGGTTTTCGTAAGCGGCCTTCATTTTGCCATACAAGTCCACGCGGTTCAGGTGCAGCACCAGCCCGAGGATCTCCGAAGCCAGCTCCAGATCCGGCACCTTCAGCGGGTTGACGTGCACCGACTCCGCGGGCGCGCTCATCGCCAGCGGCTGACCGTTGCGATCGAAAATGGAGCCTCGGGGCGCCGGGATGTCGATCACCAGTTCCTGGCGTTGGCGCGCCATTGTCGCGTACGCTGTGTGGTGAAAAACCTGCAGGGAAAGAAGCTTTCCGAAAATGGCGCCGCCCCAAAGAAGAACCACGGCCGTCAGGATCGTGAGACGACGCTCGACCATAACTGAAAAAAGAAAAAGTCAAAAGGCAAAAAGTCAACGGTCAGAACTCAAAAGCGATTCGGTCGCTCGTCGCGGGTCTGTGACGGTGCTACGGCGCTCAAAGAGGCTGAGCCGAAGGCGAACGGTACCGGATTACTCTTGCCTTTTGACTTTTGACCTTTGACTCTTGACTTTCTCCTGCTTATCCCCTTACTTACCGGATCATTGCCACGGCGGCGTCGCCAGTCGGCTCCAGATGGACGATCTGCTCCGAGCGTGGCGCCACCAGATTCTGCGCCCTGGCCAGCTTCTCCAGCCGGTCCAGCCGCAGCAGCGCGGCTTCTTGAAGCTCCAGAACGCGCCGCTCGGTGAGCAGTTTCTGCTCCTGCGCGCGCAGCGATTCCAGTTTGTAACCCGCCAGAGTTCCCGCCACGCTCGGCGCCAACAGGCTCGTAAGCAGAACCAAGGCGACCGAAGCCGCGCCGATCGCCGACCAGCAAGCCCCGCGCGCCTGCGGATCGGCCTCGCGAACGAGGCGGGAGTTATCGATTCTTTTCGAGTAAAAGAATACGTCCTCGTGCGGAAGGGCACGCAGCAGAAAAGGATCGCGTTCTGCGCGCAAGGCGGCTCGTCGCGGCACGGTTTCGGTTCCCACCGGCACGTCCATTCTTCGTAAAAATGCTGGTAGCGTCGCCATGGTTGCTCCCTTATGATTGCGTTATGAATCCGTCAAATTCTCTCGAGAACGCGCAGCTTCGCGCTGCGCGAAGCCGGGTTCCTCGCAATTTCCTCTTCGGTCGGCTGAAGCGGGTGTTTGGTCAGAACTCGCGCGCGCCCCTCCCGGCCGAGTTCCCTGAATCGCTCCTTGACCTTGCGGTCGTCGATCGACATGAAACTGATGACCACCATGCGCCCGCCGTGGGCCAGCAGGTCCGGAGGGAGGACCAGCAACCGGTCCAGCTCTCCAGGCTCGTCGTTGACCGCCATGCGCAAGGCCATGAAGGTTTTTGTGGCTGGGTGCAAACGTCCCGTCCGTGGCACGGCCCGCTCCACGACATTGGCCAAATGAAGTGTGCTCCGTATGGGCCGCGCCCGGACGAGAGCTCTGGCTACCTTCCGCGCCCTCCTTTCTTCGCCCAACTGAAAGATCAGATCGGCGAGTGCCTTCTCGGCAGTTTGATTGACCAGATCGGCCGCCGTTATGCCCGAGGACCGATCCATGCGCATATCGAGCGGCCCGTCTGACGAAAACGAAAACCCTCTCCCCGGCTCGGTCAGCTGATAGCGGCTCACGCCCAAATCCGCCACGAGTCCGTCGACTTGGTCGAACCCGGCTTCCCGCACCGCCCGAGCTAGCGAGCCGAAGGTCCCTTGATGAAAGCGGATCCGCTCCGCCCACTCGGCGGTCGCGTGCCGCGCCATCTCGAGCGACTCCGCGTCGCGATCGTTGGCGATCACCAGGCCCTTCGTCAGCCGCTCGGCGATCAGCGCGGTGTGACCGCCCAACCCGGCGGTCGCGTCCAGATACACACCGTCGGCGCGCACCGCCAGGGACTCCATCACCTCGGCGACCATTACGGAGACGTGCATACCTCATCAAAGTCGGCCTCAGTTCAAACCTGCCGCTTCGAGCTTCGACACATCCTCGGCGGCCGTTTGCGCCGCCTCGCGCCGGCGTTCCTCGTACAGCTTCTCGCTCAGAACTTCGACCCGCCCGCGATACGCGAAGACTCTCACCGCCTGGTTCTCGATCCCGAGTTCGCGCCGCAGCTCCGGCGAGAACAACACGCGCCCCTGGGCATCCATCTCCGATTCCGCTCCCAGGTCGGCCGCATTGAAAGCCACGTTGCGAGCGATGCGGGGGTCCTCACGGTAGCTGTCAAAGAATTTTTCGTTTTCCCGCCACATCGCGATCGGGTATATTTGAGCTATGCGGCGGTCTAGACTCGTGACAAAGAGCTTCTTCTCGCGCAGGGCGGCAAAGAACTCCTGGAACGATGCCGGCAGCTTGAGGCGGCCTTTGTCGTCAAGCCGGGCCGGGTACATCCCGCGCGGTGGCTCCAGCATGTCGAGCTGTTCGGTCCAAACCGCCACTTTTTAACCACATTCCGGCCAAAATCTGGCCACAAGCAATAGTGGCATGGCGATCTTGCACTTTGCAAGAGATTTTTCAGGAAGTTCCTGATAGCGTGTGAGTTACTCCACCCCAATCGGATCTACACAGATTGGGACACACACAACATATAGATTTTGGGCGAACAAGAGGCGAAAGATACTAGTACCATCCTCGTGGCCGCCCTGAGGCTATGCTGGTTCGTAAAATGAAGCGGACTCGCGCGCAGCATGCCCGGCACGAGTTCCATCCGTTCGTGTTCCGAGGCTCTCGACCGCCCCCCACGAGGCCGACTTGGAAACTCCACCTCTGGCGAATCCTGGCAGTCGGGGCGCTGGCCCTGGTGGCTTATTCGAATGCGTTTCGCTCCGGCCTCACCCTGGACAATGCGTTGGCGATCCACCAAGATCCGCGCGTCGACGCCCTCAACTCGCAGACAGGAGTTTCGCAGCGGAATGGTCCGTAGGTAGATCAGTCAGATAAAAGGAAATTCGCAAGGGCGAGATCAGCCGACGTGCCCCGCGCCACCGATCAATTCGTATTTGCATTTTTCAGGCGGGAAGAGAAAGGGTCCCGGTCCAATGCGGCTGGTAGACGCATCGGCGATCTTCCGCCAGATAATCACCGGTGAAGGCGTAGGCGCGAGAGCGGGAGCCACCGCAGACTTTCTGATACTCGCAGA
>JAGWQP010000284.1 GCA_028876805.1 Acidobacteriota bacterium
GGGCGGGACGACCCAGCGCTTGATCAGGTCGCGGTACGCCGGCTGCGAGGCGAGGTCGAGCCCCAGCTCGACGCAACTCGCCAGGGCCTCGACGTCGGCCTCTTCCGCCAGGAAGTTGGGCTGGATCTCCAGCGGGCCGTCGGCCTCCGCGGCCCTCAGGCGCAACGCACCTCGGCTCCGGGGCCGCACGAGGCAAGGGAAGATGGCGAAGGCGTTCGGCGGGATCGCGTACCGGGCGGCGATCTCGTCCGAGACGAGGGGTCCTTGAACAGGAAGGACCATCAGGTCCGGCCTGTCGAGCGCAGGCCGGCTTTTCCAGAAGCAGGCGCTACCTCCGAGGTTGTTATTCGGGGCGGGCAGTGGGTGCTTCACCTCGAAGCAGAGGCCCCGTATCCACAGGTGGTCCTGGAGGTTTCGCCCCACGCCCGGGAGGTCGATGACGGTCTCGATGCTGAGACGTTCGAGGTCGGCATGGGAACCAACGCCGGAGAGCAAGAGGAGGCGTGGCGTGTGGATCGCCCCGGCGCATAGCACCACCTCCCTGGATGCGCGGACTGAGTGCAGCTTGCCATCCCGCAGGAACACGACGCCGGTGCAACGTGTGCCGTTGAGCGTCAGCTTGACCGCCGGCGCTTCGGTCAGAACCGTCAGGTTCTGGTGCCCCAGCACCGGCCGCAGGTAGGCGCCCGCCGGGCTACAGCGAGTGCCGCCCTTGACGTTCAGGTTCATGGGGCCGATGCCCTCGGGCTCGGGGACATTCACATCGTCGAGGTACGGCATCCCGTAGGACCGGCCGGCGTCGATGGACGCAGCCACCACCGCGGGGAGGTTCCGGGCGCGCTCGACGCGGATCGGGCCGCCCGCACCGCGGAACCCGCTGGCGCCGCCCTCCCAGTCCTCCGACTTCTTGAACAGCGGCAACACGGAGCTGAAGTCCCAGGACGGGTTGCCGGCCTCTGCCCAGTCGTCGTAGTCGGCCCGGTGGCCGCGGGTCCAGACCATGGCATTGATGCTGCCCGACCCGCCGAGCACCTTGCCAAGCGCCAGGGGGATGGAGCGGCCAGCGACGTGCGGGCTCGGCTCGTAATGGTAAGCCCAGTCGTATCGCGAGCCGAGGTTCTCCACCCACTGCGGCGGGTTCGAGAGGCTGGCGACGCCGTCGCCCGGTCCGCCCGCCTCGAGGAGGAGAATGGTGGCGTCGGTGCCGTCCACGAGGCGCCGCGCTACCACGCAACCCGCCGACCCGGCGCCGACGATCACGTAGTCGTAACTTCGGGCGAGCACCTTGGCGCTCCTAGCCTCATCCTGATGCTTTGTGATTTCTCCTGAGACACCAGTAGTAGACATGTTCACTTCACTTCCTTTGGGCCTTAGTTCCCCCCGTTGCCGCGGGGAAAGGAAACGGTGCGGACAGTACAGCGCGGCGATGCCCGGACTCGTGGACTCCTGCCGCTATCTGCGCCCGTTCGCTACGAATCGGCTACACAGCCCAGGCTTACTCTCCTACGCTCAGGACGATCTTCCCGATCTGCTCGTTCGACTCCATATACCGATACGCCTCGCCTACCTCCTCGAAGCGGAAGGTCTTGGCGATCTTCGGTTTCAATTGTCCGGTCTTTACGCGGTCGTAGACATAGCTCTTGGCTCTCGCGAATCTCTCCGGATGCTCCGGATGTATCGTGATCTCCGCCAACCAATAGCCCCGAATACTCAGTGCCTTTTGGAGAGCTAGTATGAGCGGGAATGGTGTCGGAGCCTTCGAGAGCCAGCCATATTCAACAATGAGAGCCCCGGGAGCGGCTGCCTCTGCCAGTTGATCGAGCAGCGGACCTCCGATGGGATCAAAAATGATCCGGGCCCCCGCCCCGCCCGTGATGTCCTTGACGCGAGCCACCAAGTCTTCTTCGTCCGTCACAACTACGTGATCCGCGCCGAGTGCCAGCAGTTCGCCTCGTTTAGCGCCGGTGCGGGTTGTGGCGATTGTGATAGCGCGTTCGGCCTTCCCAATCTGTATGGCGGCGAGCCCTGCGCTGCTGGAAGCCGCCGTGATGAGAATGAACTCTCCCTGCTTCGCTTGGCCAAGCTCAACCAAGCCTCCGTAGGCCGTCAGGTACTGCATCCAGATGGACGTGGCTTCGATTGGCGTGAGGTGTGAAGGATATTCGGCCACGGCACGAACCGGCACGATGACCTCAGTGCCGAGCACCCCATACTGATTCGGGGACCACGCCGGTATCGTCGAGACACGCTTGTTCAGCCACATGGGGTCGACGTCTGCTCCTATGGCGGTAACGATCCCAGAAGCTTCATAGCCCAACGTCGCCGGCAGCTGGGTCGGTTCCAAGTAATAGCCATGCATGAACATGGATTCCGCACGGTTCAATCCGATGGCCTGAACACGCAAACTGACCTCGCCCTCGGCGGGCGGCCGCAAAGGTACCTCTTCGATGTTCAACACTTCCGGCCCACCCAGTTGGTGAAACTGCACTATCTTCGCCATTCGATGCTCTCCTCTGATGCGCTTATTGCCACACGTGATGAGGGCAATTTGCCTTCGAGCTTGCCCATTACTTCTCGTTTCCCGCCTACGCGTCGTTCGCCATGTTGATGATGGTCGCCTGGGTGAACTCTTCGAGTCCCTCCTGGCCCAGCTCGGTTCAGATACCGGGTTGCTTCGCGCCGGCGTATGGGATGCCCGGTCCCAGATCGAGATGCTTGGCATGAGTAAAAGATGCCATTGTCCTTCTAATGGGACTAGACTTGATTTTTAGGATAGACTGTTCCAATAAAAGGACAATGAGCCATAACGGTCCAGACCTGAACGCGATTGTCATCTTCGCAGCCGTAGCCGATACCGGGAGCTTTACGGCAGCGGCGCGGGCTCTCGCGATGCCGAAATCGACCGTCAGCCGGAAAGTCGCTGAGCTTGAGAAGCGCTTGGGTGCGCGCCTGATTCAACGAACAACGCGCAGACTAAGTCTCACGGACATCGGCCGTGTCTACTACGAGCACTGTGCACGCATCAGCCAGGAAGCCGAGGAGGCTGACCTCGCCGTACAGCAGACGCAGGCAAAGCCCCGCGGACTCCTTCGGGTCACCGCGCCACCGTCATTCCGAACACTCGGCGGAGTCGCGGCGGAGTTCCTGAAACGTTACCGCGACGTGCGGATCGAGGTGGTGTGCACCGAACGCGAGGTCGATATGGTCGCCGATGGCTTTGATGTGGCCATCCGCGCGGGGCCCCTCACGGAGTCGAGTCTAATCGCACGCAAACTTGCCGTGGTGAAGCAGGTTCTGGTGGCCTCGCCAGAATACCTGCGCCGGCAGGGTAGCCCGCGGGGCCCCCTGGAGCTTCAAGAGCACGCGACAATCGGGCTCGGCTCGGGGCCAGGCCCACGCGTGTGGTCGCTGGACAACGCTGGCGAGTCTGCCGACGTGCACGTCAGACTGCGGCTTGCCGCGAACGACATCGACTGGGTACATGAAGCCGCTAGCCGGGGAATCGGCATTGCCCTGCTACCCGAGTTCGCTTGCCGAGAAGATCTCCAGGCGGGTCGCCTCCGCCAGGTGTTGAGCGAGTGGTCGTCAGGGGAGAGGCCGCTTTACGCACTGTACCCGACGCCGCGGCATCTGTCGCGGAAAGTGGTTGCCTTCATCGACATGCTCACCGCCGGGCTCCATGCCACGCATCCTAAGAAGGCACAAAGATCTACGGCCGCTTGATGAGGCGCGGCATCAAGGGAAGGCGTCGCACAAGCTGAATTTAGCGTCTTCCGATCTTGTTCGGAGTACCTAACATTCCGGCCTTGCGCTTGTCCTTGAGTCTGAAGCTCTCGCCGTTGATGTTCACGATGGTCGAGTGATGAAGGACGCGATCAAGCATCGCGACGGTGAGCACGCTGTCACCGGCGAAGGCGCTGTCCCAACTGCCGAAGGTGAGATTCGAGGTCAGGATCATCGAGCCGCGTTCGTAGCGCTGCGCGACGACCTGGAAGAACAGGTTGGCCTGCTCGCGACTCATCGGCGATAGGAGATCTCATCGATGATAAGCAGACGGTATGCGTTCACCGCGCGATGCATCGCTTGGCGATAGCGGCCCTGACGCTGCGCAGCTTCCAGCATGAGCACCAGGTCGGCCGCACTGAAGAAGCGGGTCTTGTAGCCCTTCTGCGTGGCGAGGTAGCCGAGCGCGATCGCAATCCGTCAGCGTGATAGCCGCTATCTTCGACAACACCTTCAGGTGCCGGTCTATCCGGTCAACATCTTCGTCGGTCACCCTGTACCATCGGCGGTACGCGGCGCGGGTCGCCAACTGATGCCGTTGTTGGGGCGGTAGTACGTCAC
>JAGWQP010000285.1 GCA_028876805.1 Acidobacteriota bacterium
CCGTGACTTCGGCGGAAGTCACACAACCAGGAGAGCGTGGTGGTTACCGGCTTACCTAGGCGTGCGACCAGGGCTACCCCATTTGGGCTGAACGGCTGTTCAGATGGAAATAACTGCCGCCCCGGATTCCCGACGGAAGTTCGCGGAATGCGAAGCGTTCGCCAAATTTCTCTGAAAAGTCGTGCTGGGGGCAAGCCAGCTTATTTAGTTTAGAACTAAATCATCCGTGGCATGATTATCGCATGCGGATCCTGACCGTGGTGAATTGACTTCCCACTCGCGACGGCCCCCGATATTTCGGCGAGAGCCGCGCAAAGGAGCATACCGTTATGAGAGCATCTCGTTCGCCAAGAGTTCTTCTGCTCGCGCTCGCGGCGGTCTTCTTTCTCACGCCAGCCGTGAACGCCCAGGTAACGCCCGGCGACGTCATTACCCCCAGTAACTCAGCAAAGGTCGCCAATTTGGTGAGTCCCGGAAATTACCAGCTCGTGCGCCAGGGCATGGTCATGAAAATTGTTCCAACCTCGCAGCTTGAGTGGCCCCCGCCATACAAAGCGGCCACGGAACAATACTCGCCCCAGGTCGTGCTCACGCCCGGCGGAAATCTCCTGAACTACAAGGCTGGACTGCCGTTTCCGCTGGTAGACGTGAACGATCCGCAAGCCGCGACCAAGATCATGTGGAACTTCGAGTTTCGCCCGCTTAACACGGATGATCTGGATGCGCCCGGCATTGAGGCCGTGAGCCATCGGCCAGGCCAGTCGGAACCGGTGGAGGTGATGAGGTTCGGTCACTTTGGCTTCTACAAGAGCATCGGCCGCACCGAGGTGGAGCCGACGCCGATTGACAAGGACATTTACCAGACCGGCCTTGCTTACCGGTTCGGCGCCTTCCCGGTCCTCGAGCCCGCGGAGATGCGTGGCGCCGGAATCGTCCGCGCAGGTTCGGTCTTGCCGGGCGTTGAAGACAGCACGTGGGAGTACAGTGCTGACAGCCGGCGGCTGCGGCGTCTGCCGGCCAGCGAATTGTCCGACTCGTTTGGGGTCGCAGGAATAAGTGGTGCTGGCGTCAGGTCTGGCGCCGGCGGCGCAACGACTTATGCGTCGACGCTCGATCCCGACTCCCTGTTTGGATTCGGGGCAAAACCTGCCGACTACAACTACCGCTTGGTCGGCGAACGCTCGATGCTGGCCAGCGTGAACGGAAACTCCCCGGCGACCGCGTGCGCCCAGGACGGCGGCCGCACCGTGTGTCCCGAGAACTGGCAGATGCGCCGTCTTTATGTGATCGAAGCCACCGCCAAGCATCAGGCCTCCCTGGGCGGCTCCACGATCGTTCCGCGGCGTGTTTTGTACATCGACTCGGAAGGATGGTTCATCACGGCGGCGGACTTATACGGCCCCAACGGCCAGTTGTGGAAGACGATCGTAAACTTTCATGCCTATAGCGATCGGGCCACGCCCAACGCCCGAGTAGCCATCTGGCCGTACAAGCGGATGTTTGAGACCGCCCAGGTCGACGAAGATCTGACCACGGGCTTCTCGACTACTCTGTATTCGCCACCAGCGAAAGGCGGCAGCGAAGGCTGGTACATTAATTCAGGCACCGTGGACAAGGCGTTCTTCACCCCGATGCGCCTCGAACAAAGCCACTGATCGTCTGCATTACTCATCCGGTGCACGCGGCGGGTTCGCCGCCGTGCACCGGATTGTCCGACCAGCCGAAACGCAGCGGCCCGCAGCATTTCTATTTTAGTCACCATTAAATTATTTGTGGCACGGCTATCGCGACAGGAGGCTTTCATGCCGTCAAAATCGTCCATCCCGGCCGAGCAAAAATTTCCGATATCGCAGATCACGGCTCCGGCCGATCAACTATTCCTCGACCTCTCGCGGGCATTGCTCAAGGCGTCCTTCCTTTTTTCGAATCATCCTGAGCGCCCGATTCACGCATATGACCTGTCGCTCGCGCAGATGGACGTTCTTACGGTTCTCGCCGATGCCGTGGACTCCAGCGTCACCTGCTCGGAAATAGCCGAGAAAACCCTGATCACCAAGGGTGGCATCACCGGCATCCTCGATCGACTCGAAGCCCGCCGCCTGGTCAAGCGCATGCCCTCACGCGACGACCACCGTAGCTTTCAGGTGCGATTGAGCGCCAAGGGCATTGAGCTTGTGCGCAAGCTGTATCCCGAGCTGGCGCGCAGCAATCAGGCCCTGTTCGAAAGAGCGTTGCGCCCTGAACAGTTGAGGGAATTCGCGAGGTCTCTCGACCTGCTGATTGGCGGCCTGGAGAGGCAAAGCGAAGCGTAGGGAGCTTTGACCAATGGACAAGAACCGACCCGAGGAAATTGATGGCAACGCCGGGAGCCATCTGTTTCCGCGTCGCGACCATGAGCGCGGCGCGAGCGCTGCCGCGGTCGACTCTGAAGAAGCGTTGCGGCAAGCGTCCGACGAG
>JAGWQP010000021.1 GCA_028876805.1 Acidobacteriota bacterium
ATGAATCGCAGGCAGAACACTCCGACGTAGGGGAATAGACCCATGTGCAGCCCCAACAGAACGGCGGGAATCAGCAGGACGAGGCTCAACAAGAAGCGTCGCGAGGTGGCTTGGGTGTCTTTCCAAAGCATACTCCGCAAAAGGCGCTCGCCGACGGTGTCCCGGGGCTGGTCGACGACGTCGTCGTCAGCGGGTTTAAGCGCCGCCTCATACATGCCGCGAGCCATCTGCCCCAGAGTCGGTATCACGCGATCTTCCGGGTTCTGTCGGTGCCGCGAGTGCGCCGCGTAAAGATACAGGGCAATCGCGGCGGTGAACAGGGTCCAGGAGAGCACCATCGCCCAGGTACGATTCGGTTTGGCGTGGATGAGAAAAAATCCGACCGACATACGCCCTAGAGTTTTCTTTCTCCCGCCATTTGCATGTAACTCGCGTCGAACTCGAGCCGCACTCGATCGGGTTTGCCCTGCACCGATCCATCCGGGTACCGGATGGCCACATCGTCCACCGATTTTGTGTCGACTCCTAAGAGGCCATGCTCGAAGCAGAACTGCCGCACCAGCGCCATTTTCTGCTTGAGGTCAGGCGACAGAGTAAAATCCGAGGCCGATTGCGGTGTATAGAACATTTTCGTGGTGCTGAGCTGTTCTCTATAGGAAGCCAGCGTGTCCTGGGAGCCCTCGGCGACCGCCGCCAGGACTTTGTCTGCGCCCGGTCCAGTCATCTGCGCCAACATCTCATACCAGGCTCCGGCCAGTGCCTGGGCGAACTTGCGGCCGAATCCGTCGGGTCGGTTCAGCACGTCGGTGCGCACCACCGTCAGATCCACGATCTCGCCCGGAATTTCGGAGGAATTGAACAGCGAAGTAATTCCTCTCTGCTTGAGGATCTGGGACACCATGGGTTTCCAGGTGACCACGGCCGACGTGCTCGAATCAGTGAGAAACGCGGTGGCAATGTCGGAGTCCGACGTGTTGATCATGCGCACCTGCTTCATTTGCTGGCGGAGGCCATGGATGGTCATGGCACGGTCGAAGAGGTATTCGGAGACCGTCTTCTCCACCAGCAGCATCTTCTTGCCGGACAGGTCTTTCATCTGGAGCCCGTTCCGCACCAGCAGAGCGTCGTTCCCGTTGGAGTAGTCCCCGATCAGAATCGCCGTGGTCGGAACGCCGGAGGCCGCCGGCATGTCCAGCGCTTCCATGTTGGTCATGGTGCACGCGTCAATGTTGCGCGCAACGAACGCGTCGAGGGAGGGGGCGTAGTCGAATCGCTGGACCTTGATCGTGATGCCGTACTTGTCGGCCCACTTCCGCACGAGGCCGGCCTTGTTCATGTAAGAGTAGGGCGTCCAGCCGGCGTAGACCGACCAGCCGACCGTAAAGACGGGCCTCTGACTAAAGGCGGAAATCGCGACGAACAGGAAGGAAGCAAGAATTTTCGGCATGGTCGTCCTCGGAGTCTGCACAGACCGAGTGGCGACGCGGCCGCAACGAAAGGCTATTGGTGATTCTAGCATGGATGTCTCATCTCGCAGATACGGCCTGGGTCAGGTACGCGCGCCATCCTCCGAACTGCGTGATCTCGTGAGCCGTTTGGAGCGCGTATGGCTCGCACAGAAAACCCTTGACCACTTCATCGTTGTCGAGGGTGACGTTTCCAATTCCGAGCGGTGACGGGGTGGCGGCCACCAGGCCGCCAAATTCGTCTTCGGGAACCACCCAGACTTCCACTTCGAGGCCGCGGCCGGCGTAGCCGGGATCACGCACGAGGCCGGGTTTCGAGGGTAGCGTTTTGTCGAGCGCGTACAGCCGGTAGCCCGGAGCCGTCCGGCAGGTTTTCACATAGCGGGCGCCGCGTTCGGTCAATTGCCAGTTCAAAGGCTGGCCGGCGAGATGCGCACCGACCACCGCAACGGCAATACAGTCCGGCGGCGTTGTTCCGAGCTCGACCGAGGGCTCCGGCCGGCCGGATTGCGCGCAATGAAATTGATCCGCGAGGGCCAGCAGCGCCTGGTCGCTGAAGGCCGGTCCGATGAGGGATATTCCGAAGGGCAGCCGCGTCGAGCGGAAACCGGCCGGAACCGCGACGGCGGCGAGATCGAGTAGGTTCACAAAATTGGTGTAGTAGCCGAGTTTGGTATTCAAATGAACAGGATCGGACGCCACTTGGTCGTGGGTAGGGATGGTTCCCGTCGTGGGGACGACCAGCACATCCATTTTTTCCCACTGCTCCTCGGTCGCGCGGTGTAATCGGCGCAGCTGGTACTCAGCCTCGAAGGCTTCCACGGCGGTGTAACGGCGGGCACCGGTGATGATCTCGCGGACCACCGGGTTCACCTGGTCCGGATGCACGTCGAGAAAGGGGCGAATGGCCGCAAGGCGCTCAGCCACCCACGGGCCAGAATAGAGAAGCTCAGCCGCGGCTCGAAACGGAGCGAAGTCGATCTCGACTTGTTGGCCGCCCAGGCGCCCGAGCTGGGCAAGGGAAGTGCGGTAGAGCCGGGCGGCCTGCTCATCCCCGAAAAACTCAAGTTGTGGTGCGGCCGGCACGCCAAACCGGAACGGCCCACCCAGCCAGACCGCGGCGCTCTGGCCGGGATTGGGGACGCGTGAGAACGGATCACCGGGGTCGAAACCGCGGCTCACCTGCCACACGGTGAGGGCGTCGCTAGCCGTCGCGGCGAGGACCGAAACACAGTCAAGAGTCCGGCAGGCCGGTA
>JAGWQP010000286.1 GCA_028876805.1 Acidobacteriota bacterium
GCGTAGCGCGTGTCATAATCCAGCGTTGTTTCCAGCCCGAAGTTTTGGGCTTCGTGCTCGAGCACTACGTGCGCAGCGCACAGACTGCCGAACGCGGCAAGATCGTTATGATTTTTCTTCGCTGATGGCGCCGGAATCCGCCAGAGCAACAATCCGCCGGGCTCGCTGGCTCGGACGGGTAGGGACATGATCGAGCTGGAACCGACAATGTTGCTGCCAGCGCTGGCCATGGTAACCAGCCACATCGGTCTGGTGACGACGGCATCCACCACCTACAACGAGCCCTACAATCTGGCGCGCAGATTCGCCACCCTGGATCTGATCAGCAAGGGGCGCGCCGGCTGGAACGTGGTCGCGTCATGGTCCGAGCACGAAGCCCAAAACTTCGGGCTGGAAACAACGCTGGATTATGACACGCGCTACGCGCGTTCGGCCGAGTTCGTCGACGTGGTCAAGGGCCTATGGGACGGTTGGGACGACGGTGCTCTGCTGCTCGACAAGGCGGGCGGCCGTTATTTCGATGAAGCAAAGATGCATGTGCTCAATCACCATGGGCGGTTCTTTAAGGTGCGCGGGCCTTTGAGTGTGGCCTGCATGCCGCAGGGCCATCCGGTAATCGTACAGGCCGGCGCCTCCGAGCAAGGCCGGGAGCTGGGCGCGGCAACCGCCGATGTTATCTACGCGATCAACGGCTCGCTCGATGCCGCGCGCGCGTATTACGACGACGTGAAAGGGCGGATGGCGAAATACGGCCGCGAGCCGGACGAACTGAAGATCATGCCGGCGTTCTGTCCGGTTTTGGGACGCACGCGTGCGGAAGCACAGGCAAAGTTCGATCAGCTGCAGGAGCTGATCGACCCGCTGGCCGGCCTTGGTTCGCTCTACAGCACCTTTGGTGATCTTTCAGGCTATCCGCTCGATGGTCCGGTGCCGGAGGATGCGATCGGCAAGCTGGGGATCCGCAGTATCAGTGCCCAACTCCGAGAGCGGGTGAGAAAGGAAAAGCCGACTATTCGTGAATTATACCTCCGTTCCGGTATTACTGGCTCGGCCAGGATCGGTACGCCCACAGACATCGCCGACGCCATGCAGGAGTGGTTCGAAAACGGCACCTGTGACGGTTTCAACATTACACCGACGCATCTGCCGGGCGGGTGCGAGGACTTCGTGGAGCTGGTCGTGCCCGAGTTGCAGCGGCGCGGGCTGTTCCGTACCGAATATGAGGGCAAGACACTGCGCGAAAATCTCGGGCTCAAACGTCCGGTGAGCCGCTACGCTGCCGCAGGCTTGGACCGGAACTTGGACGCCGCCAAATAGAGCCCGCGGTCAAGCGACGACCAACTCCTTCAACCCTTCGCTGCGCCGTGGACGGGTGGGCGGGCAACTACCCGACCCTATAGACGGCGAAACCGCACTGCGTCCCTTAGCATTCTATTTTGCGCCGGCGCGCTGACCCCCGCCAAAGTCGTCCGCGCACCAAGGTCCTCTCGGCGCGTCTCGCCCGTTGCCGTGCGTCCCGGCGAAGGTCCCTTGGCCGAACCGATAGCAGCCACTCAGCCACGGCGGCGGCGTCACCCGTCACCTGCCGCCAACATAGCGAAGATTGCTTTTCCACCACCTGAGCCGTTGCCGAATTCCAGCGGGAATACCGCTCGGGGGCATGAAGAGCGGTTGCCGATAGAGGCCAGGACTGACCCGGGCGGGCGCCGTGCTTCGCCGGATGCA
>JAGWQP010000287.1 GCA_028876805.1 Acidobacteriota bacterium
GCCGCTTGAACGACTGGCGTACGGGAAGCTTGGTGGTCTGGCTGAAATACACGGTCACCGTGCGGTTGTCGGCGTCGGTAATGTCCACAATTTCCACCGGCAGATTTTGGTAGATGTCGGCGCCCTGGGAATAGAGGGTTAGGCCCGGCTCGTCGAGACGTTGCCGCAGGATGTAGAAGATATTGCGGAGCGTGCTGTCCTTGTAGGTTTCGTAGCGGAGATCGGCTAGCGGCCGCGCGCCACGGAAGGTGATCTCCCAGGCACCGCTCTCGGTGAACAGCAGAACATCATATCCCTCCTTTCCAAAAGCCTCTCGCTCGCGCTGGGCGAGCTCGCCGGGGGACCCCGCGACGTATCGGGTATAGATCTTGGCCACCGAGAGGCCCGCGAGCTGCTCGCGGAAAAACGAGTAGGCTCGGCCGCTCTCGATGCGGTCCTCCATGTGCCGGAACCGATCGCCACCGAGCGCCCCGAGCGCCTCATCCACCACGCGCTTGCCGCGCTCGGCCCGGGTCTCGGCTGAACCAGTCAGCACCGCGGTGCACACAATTGCGAGGAAACCGAGTCTTGGCTGCATGACCGTCTCTCCTAAGGTTGCGGGATCGTGAGGTCAAGCGTCTTCACGGAGCCGAGCGCATCCAGGGACTTACCGAAGTCTTTGGGATTGCCTACGGCGACCAGCGTGAACGCTTCGGGGTGCAAGCGTTGGCGGGCCACCCTCAGCACGTCCGCCTTGGTCACCGCGGCCAGCGCCTTCTGATACTGCTGGATGAAATCTTTGGGGTACCCGAAATACTCGTAGGTCAACAGACGGCCGAGCGTCTTGGCGCGCGTGTCGAAGGCAAACACCAGGCCGTTGAGCGCAGTGTCCTTAGCGGTCTTCAGCTCCTCATCACTGACCTCGGTGGTCCGAATCTTGGTGACCTCCTCCTGAATGGCCAGGACGGTGGCGACTGTGGAAGCCGCCTTGGTGCTGCCCGAAATTTCGAACAAACCGGGATGATCGTAGTCGGCGCCCCAATCCGCCCCAATCTCGTAGGCGGCCCCCATGCGGGTACGCACTCGCTCGAAAAGGCGGCTTCGGAATCCACCGCCCAGGATGTCGGACATCACCGTCAGCGCCGGATAGTCCTTATCCCGGAGATCGCCGCCCAGCTGTCCCATCACAAGAAAGGTCTGGGTGACTTCGCTCTTCGCCCCGAGAAAGATGCCAGCCGCCCTCTGAACGCGAACCTTGGGGAAAGCCGGAACCGGGGCTTGTTTCTCGTTCCAGCCGGCAAACAGTTTTTCGATTTTGCCTTTCATCTCCGCGGTGTTGAAGTCGCCCCACACCGCCAGCAGGACGTTCGCGGGAAAGTAGTAGCGGTGGTAGAAATCGAGCAGGTCTTGCCGCCCGATGCGGCCGAGCGTCGCATATTCGATTTGCCAGCCGTAAGGCGTGTCCTTCCCGTAAACCAGACCGGTGAATTCGCGCTCCGCCACGCCGTGCGCATCGTCGTTGCGGCGGGCAACGACGCTGCGGACCTGAGACTTGGCAAGGTCGAGCTTGTCCTGCCGAAACTCGGGCTCCGTCAGCACGTCATGAAAGATCTGAAGCACCTGGTCGGTATTCGGTTTCAAGGCGTTAAACGAAAGGCTGCCACTGGTTTCGCCGATGTTGCTTTCTACACTCGCGGCGACGTTCTCCAGTTCCTCATCCAGTTGGTCGCCGGTCTTCTGTTTTGTGCCTCCAATCCTCATGACCATGCCGGTTACCGTAGCGAGGCCGACCTTGTCGGGTGGGTCGAAAAGATTCCCCGTGCGGATGCGCGCGGCGCCATTAATCACCGGTAGCTCGTGGTCTTCCAGCAGAAAGAGCTTCATGCCGTTGGGCAGGGTCACCGTCTCGACATCCGGGATTTTGATCGCCCCCAACGGAGGGAATTTCAGGTCGTTCACGGCGGGGATTTGTAGGCGAGTCGCCGCCCCGCGGCCGTCGGGCGCAGGCCGTTGCTGCGCCACCAGAGGCGCGACAGCCAGCAACAACAGAATACCGAGCGTTCTCACTGACGGCCTCCCCGGGATCTTCCCCCAGTCGTTGGGCTTGAGACCGTGTACGCGATCGTGCGGGAACCCACCACCAGGTATTTCCGCGCTACCCGCTGGACGTCATCGGCGGTAACCCGGTCGAGGTCATCAAGCGAGGTGAACAATTTTCTCCAGTCACCATATCCGGCATAATAGGATGCCAACAACGAAGCCAGGCCGGGGTTGCTCGCCAGGCGACGAATCACCTCCGCCCGTGCCTTCGTCTTCACCCGGGCGAGCGTCTCGTTATCCATCTTTTGCGCCATAAAACGATTCAGCAGACTGTCCAGCTCCTTTTGATTTTCCTCCACCGTGTGGCCCAGCGTGGGAGCCAGGAAAAACAGAAACAGGTTCGGGTAGCGGCTGTCCGGGAATGCGTCTCCGGTTTCCGCTTCCAGGGCGAGTCGTTTGTCGCGAACCAGATCCTGGTACAGAAGGCCGGTGCGGCCGCCGGAAAGGATTCCGGAAATGACATCGAACGCCGGGTCGTCGTGATCGTATTGGTCGGGGCGCTTGTACCCAATGACCAGCAGCGGCTGGTTCATCGAATCGACCGCCGCCATCTTGGGGCCGGGCTGGGGCGGCTCTTGGGTGTGCACCAGCGGCGGCAGTGGCCGGGCCTTTAACCCTCCGAAGTATCGCTCCGCCATGCGGCGCGCTTCTTCCGGGCTCACGTCTCCGACGATGGCGATGGTGATGTTGGCCGGCACATAGTACTCCTCAAAGAATCGCTTGGCATCGGAGAGTCTCAGGTTCACGATGTCGCTTGGCCACCCCGCCGGCGGATTTCGGTACGGATGGGCCGCAAAGGCGGTTGCCAGCAGGTCCTCGAGCAACCGGCCTTGGGGACTCGATTCCACGCGCATCCGGTATTCTTCCAAAACCACATCGCGCTCTTTATAGAACTCCCGGAAGACCGGATGCAGAAAGCGCTGCGATTCCAGAAGAAACCACAGCTCGATCCGGTTGGAAGGCAGGCTGTAGTAGTATTCGGTCGAATCGTAGTTGGTCCCTGCATTCATGCCGGCACCGCCGTTCTCCTCGATCAGGCCCGGATATTCATTCGGGATGACGAAGGTTTGCGCCCGGTCGATGGCCTTGGTCACCTGCTCGTGGAGTGTGCGGATTTTTTGCGGATCGGCCTTCGGCCCTTTGTTCTGCTCGGCCTCCAGGCGGTCGTAGGAGGCCTCAATGGCGTCCAGAGCGAGCTTCTCATTCGGCCAGTTCGTGGTGCCGATCATCTCGGTGCCCTTAAAAGCCATGTGCTCGAACATGTGAGCAATCCCGGTCGCGCCCGAAGGGTCGTCGACCGATCCGGCGTTCACGTAGGTATGAAAGGAAACCACCGGCGCCTCATGCCGCTCGGCGATGATGAAATGCAGGCCGTTGGGTAGCGTGAACTCCGTAACCTTCTTCTCGAATTCTTTCAGGCTCTGAGCGGGTGCGCAGTGGACTCCCAACAGCAGCGAGGCGGACAGGCAGACGGCTTTCACGATTCACACTCCTCCACTAATTGAGGATATCAAGGCCCACACCGGGAGAAATTCGGTAGGGGTTTCCCGGACTTCGGGCCTAGCCGCCTCCAGGAGATACCCAAGTACCAGAAAAGTACCCGCCGCCACTTTTATTCAACGAACGATGGGTGCATAATATATTTTCAGTTTGCCCGAAGCGAGAAACGAATCCCATGAACGCCCTGATGACCTCAGTTACTAGTCCGACCGGATCAAGCCGCTGGATCGGGCTCGAGCGCAGATCGGACCGCCGCTACGAACTCGCCCTGACCGTGCGTTGGAGGCTGATTCGACGCCGGCGCGTCATGGACTCCGGGACCGGGACCACCGTCGATGTATCGAGCGGAGGTCTTTTACTGGAAATCGGTCGGGAACTCGCGACCGGTGTCATGATCGAGTTATCGATCGCCTGGCCCGTCCTGCTGCACAACGTGGCGCCTCTGCAGTTGGTGGTCGCCGGGCGCGTGGTGCGGGCTCAGGGGCGCCGCGTCGCCGTCCGCATGATTCAACACGAGTTTCGAACCGCCGGTGTTTCGCTTGCGGGCCGGAGTGGCCCGGAGTTAATGCCGCGGAGCCCGCTCTCTGCCGCACGCCCAACTCCCAGCCGCGTGTTCTGAACCTTCAGCGCACCGCAGAAGGTTCTGGCGTACAAGCTCCCAGGTTTACGGCGAAAGCGGCAGCCAGCGTCCAGCGTCCGTCCTGCTGGTGCTCGATCCGGAACGACTGGGTAGGCCCATCCGCTTCGACCCGCCACAAGGCGGCAGAAGCCGGCCCCTGCTTGAGCCGGAGGGGCTGATTGCTGGCCTCTTTTACGCTCCACGTCCGCCCGCCGCTCGACGACTCATAGAGTTCGTATCGCTCCCCGTCTCGCGCCTGTCCGCGGTCGATCACCAAACTGCCGTCGTCTTTGGAGCTGAAGAAGAACTGCTGGATCGACCCCCCACGCGTTTCCGCGAAGATGGTTTGCTGGCGCCAGGTTCTTCCGCCGTCGGTGGTGATCAGCAGGAATGGGTCCTGGGGCAACGGCGAGAGCTGCTCGCCGCTCGCCCAACCATTTACAAAACCGGCGAACTGGAGATGGTCGAGGCCCGCGCCGCGGACGCGTTCGTACCCTTCGCGCCACGTTTTGCCGCTGTCGTCGCTCGCGAGCAGCTCCGAATACAGGGTCACGGTCGGAGAGTGGATGTTGCCCGCAGCAAAC
>JAGWQP010000288.1 GCA_028876805.1 Acidobacteriota bacterium
GCTTCCTTCCCGACCACCGCCGCCGCCGCCGCCGCGCAGGCATTCGCCTTCGCCCTCGCGCCGAAGCCATCCTCCTCCGCCGCCGCACCATCCGCGCTCTTCCCCCGCACCGCCGCCAGCCGATCTGGACGGCGACGCCCGGTTGGGAGGCATCGGCCGCATTGCGCAGAAGATTGATCAGCACCTGCTCGATCTGATCTGGATCGCCGGGTACGTTTACCGGGGGGCCCGGCACAATCGACACCGGCACACGGGTTTCGAAGCTCACGGCTCGCTCCACCGAAGCGGCAACGTCGAGCGGCTGCAGCTGCGGCCGCGGTAGCTTGGCGAGCCGCGCATAGGCACCGATGAAACGGGTGAGGCTGTCTGAACGCGAGTTGATGACGCCCAAGCCGCGGCGCATGTCCTGCCGCCAGTCCTCGGGCAGCGGCTCGCGTCCGAGCAGGCTCTCCAGCGTGCCGGCGATCGACTTGATCGGCGCGAGTGAATTGTTCAGCTCGTGGCCCAAGACGCGGACGAGCCTCTGCCAGGCCTGCAGCTCCTGCTCGCGCAAGGCCTGGGTCAAATCGGTGATGACCAGCAGATCGAGCGGCAGCCCGCGCTCACGTATGCGCGAACGCCGCATGCCCCAGCGGCCGGCGCCGCCGGGAAAGACGGCTTGGAACGTGCCCTGCGGCTCGCCCTCCAGGCACGCCGCGAGGCGCAGATCCGCCGCATATTGTCCAATCAGACGCCCGGCGGGAGCGGCCAGAAGGCGCTCTCCGGCGCGGTTGACTAAGCGCAAGCGCTGCCGCTCGTCGAAGGCGAAGATGGCCACATCGATTTCGCGCATCACGATGCGCAGCAGGGTGGTCGCCTCCAGGGCGCCCAGACGCTGCTCGCGGAGCGTGCCGCTCAGGGTATTCACCTCCCGCATTACCTCGCCCAGCGCGTCATCCGGACGGGGCGCGCGGCCGCGCACGGAAAAATCACCCTCGCGCAAAGCCGCCAACAGGTTGGAAAGAGTCTGAAGAGGGAAAACCACCCGCTCGCGCACGGCCATGGTGAATCCCCACCAGGCGCCGCAGATGATGATGGAGAGCGTCCACTGCGTTCGGGCCGCGTAGTTGCCGGTCCACAGAATAACCAAAGCTACCGCCGCGCCCGGCAGCCCGGCCAGCAAGGCCAGCAGCACCACGCGGCCTTCGTAGCCGATACGCACCTTGCGAGAAGGAGTCACAGTGGCGAAAGATACTTCCGATTATACGTTTGGCGGAGATTCCCATTACTTACCGCGCTTTAGCGACGCGCCTTAAGCGTCGCCGGAAGTCTTAAGCCTTCACTCGGCGCGAAGTGCGGTTCGGGGCCTGAAAACAGCAGTGCGCTCGGCAACCTGCGCAAGCCAAAGGCGTGCGCCCGACCATGTCCCCTACAGCCCGTACCGTTGCAGCCGCCGGTAGAGCGCGCTGCGGCTCAGCCCGAGGGCATTGGCGGCGTGGCTGACATTGCCATCAAAACGCGACAGCGCCTTTTTGATGAGCAGCGCTTCCACGTCCTCCAGGCTCATCTCTTCCAGGCGAGGCGCGCCCTCACGGCCGGCGCGCAGGCCCAGGTCGGCGGCACGTACGGTCTCGCCTTCGGCCATCAGCACAGCACGCTCTACGGCGTGATCGAGTTCCCGCACGTTGCCCGGCCAGTTGTGCCCAAGTAGCGCCCGGAGAGCGCCTTCATCAAAGCCCGTGAAGTGCTTGCGGTAGCGGCTCGCGTGCTGCCGCAGAAAGTGCGCGGCCAATAGCGGGATGTCTTCCCTCCGGTCCCGCAGAGGCGGCAGGCGGACTTCGATGGTGTTGAGCCGGAACAGCAGGTCTTGACGGAAACGGCCTTGGGTGATCTCGGCCTCGAGATGGGCGTTAGTGGCGGAAAAGATGCGTACGTCGACACGCCGCGATTTCGACGAGCCCACGCGCTCGAACTCGCCCGTCTCAAGAGCTCGCAGCAACTTGCCTTGCAGATTCAACGAGATGTTGGAGATTTCGTCCAGGAACAACGTGCCGCCGTCGGCCATCTCAAAGCGGCCGACTCGGTCAGATTTGGCATCGGTGAACGCACCCTTGACGTGGCCGAACAACTCGCTTTCGAAAACCCCTTCCACGAGGCCGCCGGTGTTGACCGCGACCAGCGGCCGCGCGGACCGCAGCGAGACCGAGTGCAGGGTCTGTGCCAGCAGCCCTTTGCCCGTGCCGTTTTCGCCGGTGATCAGGACATTGGCGTCGGAAGGGCCCACGCGCGAAACCATGTCCACGACCGGTCGCATCGCCGCCGACTCCGCCACCAGCTGTGGGAACCGCTCGGCGCGCAGCGCCCGGTTTTCAGCTTCCAGGCGCTGGCCTCGGCGCAGAGCGCGCCCGAGCTCGATCTGGGTTTTGAGAATCGCCGAAACGCGCGCATTGTCCCAGGGCTTTTGGATGAAGTCGCGCGCCCCACGGCGCATGGCTTCCACGGCCAGCTCGACCGAGCCCCAGGCGGTCATGACGATCACCGGCAGGGTGCCGTCCAGGTTCTGAATCCGCGTCAGCAGATCCAGGCCTTCCTGCCCTGAAGTGGTGTCTCGCGTGTAATTCAAATCCATGACCACTGCATCGAAATCGCGACTTTCCACAGCGTCTAGAACCGCGGCGGGCGACGTCACTGCTTCGGCCCGATAGCCTTCGCCTTTGATCAGAAAGCGCAGTGCCTCCAGCACGTCAGGCTGGTCATCGGCGACCAAGATAGAGGGAGCGCCTGAATCGGCGGATTTCTTGTTTCCGCCACTGCGGAGCGGGGAGGCTCCAGGCTCGCTTGTTCGGGTTTGGGTCATACCTTGGCTTTCGGCTTGTTGGCAGTCATGATGACACGCGGGGGCTGGCTGTGTTGTTGGACGGGCGCAAACCCGGCGCAGTTCCTATCGTTGCTTAATTCCGGTCCGGTGGAGAGGCGCGGCGCACTGAGCGGTCTTTCCGAGTCCGAGTCGGGCGCTGGATCATTGGTAAACATCGACCGGCCCCGATGAAACGCAACATCGATCGTGTCGGTCGAGATCCGGCCGAGGCGAAGGACACCCCAAGAATCCTTCCCGTAACGCCCGCGATCCAGTTCGTCAAACTGAGGATGCATATTGGTGAAGTGGACCATGTCGAAGGAGGTGTCGAAGAAATCGGCGAACGCACTGCCCTGCCGGAACCGCGAGTGGCCGATCTCGCGCAGGCGCTCGGACTCAGAGGTTATCATTCGCTCCAACACGTCAGCGCCTGGCGATGAACAGTCTGGAGGAGCCGACTCGCGTCCAATCCGGCCGATCCACACGCAACCTCCAAGGCGTCATCGTGTCGACCAATCCGTGCCAGTTCCCCACTCGTAGCGTTGGGCATGGGATCGCCCGCCGCACGGCGAATACCGCGAACGCGACCCCGAAATCACCCCGGCCGGGGGAACAAACCAACAGTCAAATCGCAGCACAGGCGCCACCGACCGTCTTGCCGGCCGATCCATGCAACTAGTCTCCGGACTGGATGGCCGGTTGGAGGGCAGGACGCGTTCGACGAAAGGCTCGCCAGCGTTCGAGGAGGGCCGCCATGTAAGTGTAAACCACGGGGGTCAGATATAGCGTCATCAACTGAGAAAAGGCCAGGCCGCCAACCACCGCCGTCCCCAGCGGCCTCCGCGCCTCGCCTCCCGCGCCCCAGCCCAGCGCCACCGGAATGCCTCCGAGCAGCGCTGCCATCGTGGTCATCATGATGGGGCGGAAGCGAATCAGGCAGCCTTCGTAAATCGCCGCCACCGGCGACTTTCCTTCCCTGCGCTCGGCCTCCAGCGCGAAATCGATCTGCATGATAGCGTTCTTTTTCACAATTCCGATCAGCATGATCAATCCCACGAAACTGTAGATGCTCAGCTCGACCTTGAACAACAGCAGCGTCACGAGCGCGCCGAACCCTGCCGACGGGAGACCGGAAAGAATGGTCAGCGGGTGAATGTAGCTCTCGTACAAAATTCCAAGTACGATGTAAACGACCAGGATCGCAATGATGAGCAGCAGCCCCATGTTGCGCATGGAATCCTGGAACACTTTCGCAGATCCTTGGAAGGTGCCGATGATGCTCGCCGGCAGAATCGCCCTGGCGGCATCCTCAATCTGCTCCGTCGCTTGCCCGAGCGAGAACCCGGGCCGCAGCCCGAAGCTGATCGTCACCGACGGCAACTGGCCGGAGTGCGGGACGCTGGTCGGACCCGCATTCAGGCGGAGGCGGGCGATCGCGTCTAGCGGGATTAGTTGCCCGGAGTTGGATTTCAAATAGAGAAGCTTCAGCGAGTCCTCCTGACGCTGGTACTGCGGCAGGACTTCGAGAAGCACCCGGTATTGATTGTTCGCGCCATAGATCGTCGAGACCAGTTGCGGGCCGAATGCGTCGTACAGCATATTGGCGACATTGTTCCAATCCACATTCAGCGCCGCCGCGCGGTCGCGGTCCACGGTAATCTCGATCTGCGGGTTCTTGATCTGAAGGTCGCTGACAACGTCCACAACACCAGCAAGCCGCGTGATCGCCTCCTCCAGCTTAGGTGCTTGGCGGTACAGCTCATCGGTATCCGGCCCGTACAGGGTGTAGTCGAAGGTCGCCGACGAATTGCGCCCGCCGAACCGGATGGACTGCGGAATCGACATCGAAGCCCGCATCCCGGGGAAGTTGGAAACCTCGGGACGAATCCGGTTCACGATGTCCACAACCGTCGCGCGGCGCTGGCGTCTCGGCTTCAGGTTCACCTGCAGGTTGGCGTTGTTGGAGACGCCCTGGTTGCCGCCGACTCGCATAAAGAAACTGGTC
This sequence comes from Acidobacteriota bacterium, assembly GCA_028876805.1. GTDB lineage: Bacteria > Acidobacteriota > Terriglobia > Bryobacterales > Bryobacteraceae > PSRJ01. The sequence continues at coordinate 4,842 of JAGWQP010000288.1, forward strand.
ACGTCCGGATCCACCACCACGATCTGGGACACCCGCTCCGCGTACTGCATCATTTGATAGTACGAGGTGCCTTGCTGCGCCAATAGATTGAGGTTGAATTGGTCGTTGTCGGTGTCGGGCATGAAGCCCTTGGGCACCGCGACATACAGATACGCGGTGACTCCCAGCACCGCCAGAAACATCGCCAACATCACCGGGCGGTGCTCGAGCACCCAGCTGAGGCTTTGCCCGTAGAGGCCGCGGACCCCCTCGAAAGCCCGCTCCGCCAGTCGATAGAAGAAGCCGTGCCCCTCCGCTTTGGGTTCCCGCAGGAAGCGGCTGCATAGCATGGGGGTCAAGGTGACCGACACCAGCCCGGAAATTAAAATCGCGGTGCAAATAGAGACGGCGAATTCGCGGAACAGACGACCGAGAATGCCCGACATGAACAGAATCGGAATGAACACGGCCGCAAGCGACACGGTCATCGAGACGATGGTGAAGCCGATTTCCTTCGATCCCTCTAAGGCCGCCACCACCGGCTTCTCCCCCTTCTCGATATGCCGGACGATGTTTTCGAGCATCACGATGGCATCGTCTACCACGAACCCGATCGACAAGATTAGCGCCATCATCGAAATGTTGTTCAAGGTGAAGTTGAGCAGGTACATCACCGAGAACGTGCCCAGGATCGAAAACGGTAGCGCCATGGCCGGGATCAGCGTGGCCGGCAGGTTCCGCAGGAACAGAAAGATCACGAGGATCACCAGGCCGAGAGTGGCCGCCATGGTGAACTGGATGTCCTGGAACGCCTCACGGATGTTGCGGGCGCGGTCGCCGCGCACGATCAGCCTGACACTCGGTGGAAGCTGCTGCTGAAACGACGGCAGGAGCCGGCGGATCTCATCGATCACCTGGATGGTGTTGCTGCCCGGCTGCCGGGCTACGCCGAGTTGGACGCACGGCGTGCCGGCCTTGCCGAACTCGTCGCCGTACATGATCGCCGCCTGCTTGTCGTCTTCCACGCTGTCGATGACGTGGGCGATCTCGTCCAGCCTCACCGGCGCGCCATTCCGGTAGGCCACGACCATGGGCCGGTATTCCATCGCCCGCGAGAGTTGCCCGTTGGCGAGCACGGTGTAAGCCGTGTGCGGGCCAAACAGCGTGCCCGTCGGAATGTTCACATTCCAGTTCTGGATGGCGTTCTCGACTTCGTTCAAGCCGATACGGCGGGAGGCCAGGCGGTTCGGATCCACTTGAACCCGCACGGCGTATTTGGCGGCGCCGAAGATCTGCACTTGCGCCACGCCCGGCACCATCGAGATTCGCGGCACAACCACGGTCTCGGCATAGTTATCCAACTCGGAAAGGGGCAACGTCGGTGAGGCGAGCGCGAGCGAGATAATGTGCTGATCGCCGGGGTTCTGCTTCCTGAACGAAGGTGGGGTCGGCATGCCGGGCGGCAGCAGCGGCGTGGCGGCGGCGATGGCTGTTTCGACATCGACTGCCGCGCCGTCCACGTCACGGCTGAGGTTGAATTGCAGCGTGATGTTCGACTGCCCCTGGCTGCTCTGGGAAATCATCGAGTCGAGGCCTGCAATCGTGGTGAATTGACGCTCCAGAACCGTGGCCACCGAAGACGCCATGGTCTCGGGATTCGCGCCCGGCAGCCCGGCTGAGACTTGAATCGTGGGATAGTCGATCTGCGGCAGGTCGCTGACGGAAAGCGCGCGATATGTGATGACGCCAAACATCCCGATCCCCAGCATCAGCAGGCTGGTCGCGATCGGTCTCCGAATGAATGCTTCGGAAAAATACACACCACCGTCCTCACCGAGCGGACCCTACCGCTGCGGCGTTTCCCTAAAGTCCTCTGATTATATCCCCTCCCGGCGGCTTTGAAAATGCGGGCGCTCGTGCCCGTGAAATTACGATTCTGGCGTGAAGACTCCTTGATCCGGGGTGCGCGCCAGACCCCTTGGGAAGCGCTTCTGCGGGTGGACTCAGTACGCCTCTTGGCGGCGGACGTGGACACGGAATCACTCTCCGTGCGTATGCCCTCCAGAGTTGTTGAACCGTGCGGGACGTCTAAGTGTGCCCGCCGAACGAGCGCGAGACGTTCGCTTCCGTTAACAAGTCCCCGCCGGCGGCGGGATTCGGTCCCGGCCCGTAGCTCCCGATCCCCCCTCTAGAAGCGGTCAGCGCTTGGGCAGGACGACCAAACCTCGTGCCGCCCTTCTACTTCTTCAACGCCGGTTGCTTGCGAACCTGCTCGAAATACTGCTCGACGTAGCTTTCGAGCGCGGCCGGAATTTCATCGCGGCCGATCTCGGCGCCAGAGTCGGTGTGTTGCGCCACGCGGTCCGAATAAGCCGTTCGCAGCTGCTGGACGGTCGACTGGACTTCCACCGTCGCTTCCCCGCTGAGGCCGGCGGAGCGCTTCCCGATAATCTGGCTGATCTTGCCCATGGCCGCCATCTGCTCGGCTTGCTTCACGTCCTTGCTACCATCGCGGCTGCCAATACCCCCACCCGGCTGTTTGTTGGATGGCCGAGCGTCGTCTCCTTTTCCCGGCGCATTCTCGGCTTGCTGCGACTCGCTGTTCTGATCCGGGTCCTGCTCCTCGCCGCCCGCCTGGCCGTTTTGTTTGTCGCCCTTTTGCTGTTGCTTCGCCGCGTTCTGCTGGCCTTTCTGCTTACCGTTCTGCGCGGAATTGTTCTGTGGTTGCTGCTCGCCGTTGGAGCCGGAAGGCTGCTGCTTGATGCTGGACAGCAGATTCTGCATCGCTTCCTTCATCTTGCTGAGCAGGCTGGAACTGTTCGATCCGTTGGAATCCTGCCCTCGGGCCTGCTCGTTCCGCCCGTTCTTGTCCGCGTTGGAACGGGCGTTCTCGTCCGCCGAGCGTTCGTCGCCCTGGCCGGGTTCGTCGCCATTTTGGGGGTCGGCCTTGCCATCCTGGTTCTTGGAGTTCTGGTCCGCAGCCTTGCTGGCGGTTCGGTCTTTGCTGTCGGTCGTTTCATCCAGGGGGTCGCCGGCCTGCAGGTTGGGATCCTCCGGCGGCTGATCGGCTGCGAGCGGGCTATCCCCCTCGTCCGCAGGAGGGCCGCCGAAGTTGAGGTCCTTGCGCGGCGCTCGGCTCGCAGTTTGTGGGTTGTCCAGGCCGAGCGCCTGTTCGAGAATGCGGGCGATCGGCTCGCTGAGATCCAGACGGCGGGTTATACCGTAACGGAGAGCGAAGAGGCTAGAAGCCACCAGGATGAGGGCGGCCATCGCGTAGGCGGTGCGCGGCAGCGTGTAGGGAACTGCTCGCTCGACGTCTAC
>JAGWQP010000289.1 GCA_028876805.1 Acidobacteriota bacterium
CCGTGCTGTGCAGGATGCCCAGGTCCGGGTCGCAGCCGAACAAGCACACCTCACAGCGTCTACCGAGAGCGCGAGTCTGATCGCATCCTCACTCACCCGGGCGGACAGCACCGCGACGCCGCTTGAACTGGCGCGAGGCGGAGAGGTCGTCGAGGTGCTTGTGCATCCCGGCGAATCGGTCGAAAGCGGACAGCCGATTCTGCGCGTAACCCGCTTCGACCGGTTGCTCGCCCGCGTGGACGTTCCCGCAGGCCAGATGATCGCTCCCGGAGTAACCGCCGCCACTATCGTACCTCTGGGCCGGGCAGAACATCCGATTCGAGCCGAGCGCGTCGCACTCGCTGCGTCCGTCGACCCCAAAACGCAGGGCCAACCGTTTCTGTTTCGGCTCTCCGATCCTTCGCTAATGCTCCGGCCCGGGTTGTCGCTTACGGGTTACCTTGAGCTTCCTGGCCCGGCCCGCGCCGGCGTCGTTCTGCCGGGACCCGCAGTCGTATGGCAGGCCGGCAAAGCCTGGATTTATGTGCAAACCGGCGCCGAGCAGTTCGAGCGTCGGCCGGTGGTTCTCGAAGAACCGGCCGGACCGGGCTGGTTTACCAGTTCAGTGCGCCCAGGTGACCGCATCGTAACCGTAGGTGCGCAAGCCCTTCTGTCCGAGGAATTCAAGTCCCAAATCGAGGTCGGTGAGGAAAGCGAGCAGTAGTGCTCCAAAGCCTGGTTAACTTCTCGATTCGGTTCCGCGGCGTGGTCACGGCGTTTGCGTGCTTGCTCGTGGCGTACGGGATTTACGTCGTCAACCGCGCGAAGTACGACGTTTATCCCGAGTTCGCTCCTCCCCAAGTGGCTATCCAGACCGAAGCACCGGGGCTTTCGCCCGAAGAGGTGGAGGCCCTGGTTACGCGGCCCGTGGAAAATGCAATTAACGGCGTGGCGAGCGTGGAATCCATCCGCTCGCAATCGATCCAGGGGTTATCGGTTGTCACCGCCGTGTTTCAAGAACACAGCGACATTTTTCGCGCCCGGCAGATGGTGAACGAGCGCTTGAGCGAACTGGGGGGTCAGATACCGCAAGGCGTCAAGGCCCCAGTAATGGCGCCGTTGACCTCGTCCGCCAGTCTCGCGCTGGCGATCGGGCTGACCTCCAGCAAACGTTCGCTCATGGATATCCGCACGTTCGCCGACTGGACGCTTCGTCCACGGCTACTGGGGGTTCCCGGTGTCGCGAAAGTCGCCATCTTCGGCGGCGAAGTGCGCCAGCTACAGATTCAGGTGTTGCCAGACCGGCTTCGAGCGTTTGATCTGTCCATTACTGACGTGCTCTCTGGCGCCCGCGCTTCCACCGGAGTGCGCGGTGCGGGGTTCGTTGAGAACGAAACTCAGCGCATCGTACTGCGGACCGAGGGCCAATCACTAACGGCTCCCGAACTGGGCGAGGTGCCGCTCACCCATTCGAATGGCATGACCGTTCGCTTGAAAGACGTTGCCCGGGTTGCCGACGCTCCGGAGCCCAAGATCGGAGATGCGGCGGTCGACGGCCAAGCCGGTGTGCTTCTCATGATTTCGAGCCAGTACGGGGCCAACACTCTCGAAGTGACGGATGCGATCGAAAAGGCATTGGACGAAATTAAACCCACTATTGCGGCGGAAGGGCTAATGCTCCACCCCCGCCTCTTTCGGCCGGCCAACTTTATTCAGGCTTCTATTCGCAACATCAGCCAGTCGCTTTTGCTGGGCGCGGCGCTCGTAACCGTGATTCTCTTCCTTTTCTTGTTTCATGTCCGGACCGCGCTGATTTCGCTCACCGCGATTCCTCTATCGTTGCTGTTGGCCGTCGCTGGCCTCGATCGTCTCGGCATCAGCCTGAATACGCTGACGCTCGGCGGCCTGGCTATTGCCATCGGAGAAGTTGTGGACGACGCCATTATCGATGTTGAAAACATTTTCCGCCGGCTGCGGGAGAACCGCGCAAAACCCGAGCCCCTGCCGGTTTATCGCGTGGTGCTAGAAGCCTCGATCGAGGTCCGCAGTGCGGTGGTCTACGCGACCTTCGTCGTGGCGCTGGTATTTCTGCCGGTCCTGACCATGAGCGGCGTGCAAGGCCGCCTCTTTGCACCGCTGGCCATCGCGTATATTCTGGCGATCCTGGCGTCGCTCTTGACCGCACTGACCGTGACGCCCGCGCTCTCGGCAATCCTCCTTCCGCGAGTCGCCTCCGAAGCTCGGGAAACTCGCTTCATTACCAGTCTGAAGGATCGTTACCGGCGCTGGATGCAGTATGCAATCGGGCACCCCGTGCGGCTACTGTCCGGCTCCGGCTTGCTGTTCGCGGGGGCGCTGGCCGTTGTCCCATTCTTTGGAGGCGAGTTTCTGCCGGAGCTCAAGGAAGGCCATTTCATCGTACACATGTCCGCTGTGCCAGGGACATCCATCCGCGAGACCATGCGCATCGGGAACGCTCTGACACGCGACCTGCACACGCTGCCGTTCGTTGAATCCGTCGCGCAGCAGATTGGGCGCGCCGAACAGGCAGATGACACGTGGGGACCTCACTACGCCGAATTCCATGTGGAACTCAAGCCACTCGCCGGCGAGGAGGCGGAATCGGCAGAATCGAATCTTCGTCAAAAACTGGCTAATTTTCCCAGTGTCTACTTCGCGGTTCGCAGATTCCTTGCCGAGCGAATTGAAGAAACAATCTCCGGGGTTACCGCCGAAGTGGTGGTCAAGATCTTCGGCGACGACCTGGATCTCCTCGACCGTAAAGCAAGGGAGGTGGCGCAAACCATCGCCGCAGTCCGGGGCGCAACCAATGTCCAGGTCGAGTCGCCTCCGGGAGCCCCGCGCATCGTGGTCCGACTGCGAGCCGAGCAGCTGAAACAGTTTGGCTTCCGCCCGGTCGATGTGATGGAGGCCGTGGGTACAGCTTATGAAGGCACACCAGCCGCCCAAACTTACGAAGGCAGCCGCGTTTTCAACGTCGCCGTGATTCTAGATGCCACTGTACGCCAAAATCCCGAGGCGGTCGGCGACCTGATGCTGACGAATTCCGGCGGGCTCCGGGTGCCGCTGCGGGAACTCGCGGATGTCTTCGAGGATACTGGCCGTACCACCATTCTCCACGAGGGGGCGCGCCGGCGCCAGTCGGTCACCTGCGATGTTCGCGGCCGCGATCTAACCGGCTTCGTCGAGGAAGCCCGTCGCGCAGTCCAGAGCAAAGTGACATTTCCCGCAGGAACGTATGCGGCCTTCGGCGGCGCGACGCAGGCGCGCGAGCAGACACAGCGCGAGATCCTCGCCAACTCTCTGATGGCCGCCGCGGGAATCATCCTGCTGCTAGCAATTGTCTTCCGCAACCTACGCAATCTGCTGTTGGTTCTCGCTAATCTGCCTTTTGCGCTCGTTGGCGGAGTGCTGGCCGTCTTCACCACGGGCGGGCTGCTGACTGTAGGCGGCATGGTCGGATTCGTCACGTTGTTTGGAATTACAATGCGGAACTCGATGATGCTGATTTCTCATTTCGAGCACCTGGTGCGGCAAGAGGGGATGACTTGGGGAGTGGAGGCTGCGCTGCGCGGCGCTTCCGAAAGGTTGGTTCCGATCTTAATGACGGCCATAGTGACCGCGCTCGGCCTGCTGCCGCTCGCGATCGGCAGCGGAGAGCCGGGGCGCGAGATTGAGGGTCCCATGGCGGTGGTAATCCTCGGCGGCCTGGTGACTTCGACAGCGCTCAATCTGCTTGTGCTTCCCACACTGGCCGTGCGTTACGGCCGATTCGAAAGGGCCCAGGAGTAACCTTCCCCTCGTCCTGTCGGCTCCATAAAAAGGGGCTGAGCCCGCCACGTCGTTGAAATGGGCGGGCATCCGATTTCACAGCCCGAGCTTCGTTCTCTCGCCCCATAAAATCGCTTACGCGGGTCCCCCTCAGTGCCCCTTCGGCCCCGCCGTCCCGAAAGGCGACGGCTTCTCTGCATCCGTTCCGTTCGCCTCCTGCCGTGCCGCCCGAAACGCGAAGCCGGACCACTCACTCTTGATCCCCGGCCGCGAGCGCGCATCCACCGCCCATACCCGCCATCGCCCCTCCTGATCGCCCCAGAAGGTGAACGTGTACGTGATCGCGGTAAGCTGGGGCACGATGTAGCCCATCCCCTGCGCATCCGAACACCACCGGTCCCGGGCGCAGCACCCGTAGCAATCAATTTCGACCCCGTAACCGGCCGCCTGCGGCACCCGCGACCACGCAAACCGGAGCGTTCGGGGGTGGTTGGTGAACACCGCCTTATCGCGCGGAGCAACAAGCGCCGGCGCAGGCAGATTGCCCGTTCGGGTCACTCTCGCCTGGCGTTGCGAGCAGGCCGCCAGAAAGACCAGCGCGCCCAACACCGCGTATCGCGCCTCGCGCCACCGCTGCATCTGGCCCTTCCACCGGCATTATCGCATCCGCTCCGAAGACGATTTAGTCGATTCCGTGATGCTCCGCAGCGTTGACGTGATCGAAGCCGGCTGCAAGACCGTAATCGGGTCCCGACTAACCTTGTTTCGCGTTTTGTCGGGGTCAATAAAAAGGAACTGAGCCCGTAGTTTCGGCGCGATTTTGGTCTGCTCCCGCCAGGACGTTCTTAGCGCCCAAATTTCAATCAGCTGCGATAATTGAACGTTCTCGCAACTTAGGCCGCGGGCAAGCTCTTGCCATTTCGAGTATTGGTCATCGCTCAACGGTCACGAAACTGAAACGCACCGAACTGTGAAAATGAACCCACACAGCTAAGGCGTTCAGGGATTTTCCCAACATGGAAAAATGTAGCTGAGGGATACAATCTGACCTATCCATTGTGAACTCGTGTTGTGCACCTTCTGCTGGGGCTCTCTAGAGGAAGCCTTAGAGGGCCTCAGTCTTTTGGGGAGTGGCGGTAGAGATTGCATTCCTTCGAAGGGGCTCGAGGTCCTCACCTGCAACCAACCCCTCCGAAGACGGAGTGCCGGATTCCAAGACTAGCTTCCGTCACATGGCGATGGGAACTCTACCGCCAATATCAGGCCGACTCGTCTTCCTGCGCAGCTCGACGAGATAGGCTCATCTTCGCGCACGGGGCGCTATGTTGCTAACAGCGTCAGCACACGTTGGGCAGACGTTTTGACGCCGGCTAACTGACCGTTAGCAAAAAGCCGACGCAGTACGCGCAGTTCAACTGCGGCCGCCTCGAATTGCGGGCTGTACACATTCAGGTCGGCTCCCCGATCGAGTCTCCGAATTGTACCCCTGTTCTCCACCCATTGGATGGCCTCATCAAGTTTAGGAAGGTCAACCTCTGCCGGCGAAGAGATGGCCTTTTCGAGGATGGCTCTGACCGTTCCGAAGTCCATGCCGGAACATAACACAGACAGCGAATCGGCGCGTGGAATAAACACACCAACGCGCCCAAGGTTAATACAGGGATTCGCCCAAGGTAAGCAAACGCACCTGAAGGATTACAATCCCTCCGAGCACGAATAAGTGGACGGGGTTCTAGCTGCAGCTACACACGCGCATAGGTGCGGAACGTAGCCTTGTCTGGCAGCAGGAGGTATGAAATTGTTGCTTTTCGGGGATATTGAGGGAACCCGCCCGATTCAGCTACTCTTACTCAGAGAACCAGATGGAACCTCTGCTGCCAGTCTTGGGAGTTATTGTGGTGGCCCTGATCTTGGGCCGGCGCTATTTGAAATCCCATCAGGCGCCGGCAATCAACGAGGAAGCTCATCCGATCAGCCCCCGCCCCGTCGACGTCCGGGCGGGCTTCGACCCGGGCAGACACGCCACACGGCCGCCCAAAG
>JAGWQP010000290.1 GCA_028876805.1 Acidobacteriota bacterium
AGCGTGACCGCGAGGTGGATGAGTGCCTTTCTCAGGCACGCCAACTCCAGGCCGCCGGAGAACTCGACAAAGCTTTAGAAGCGGTAAAGAAAGGCCTGGCTAGCTATCCGCGGCAAGATCGCCTGGTCCAGTTGAAGACGTCGTTAGAGCGCTCGCTCACCGAGCAGCAGCGTACGGCCGCGCGTCGTCATGATCTTGAGGAAGTGCAAAGCCTCGAAGCGAGGGGCCGCCAAGTCGCCGACAGTGGGGAGCTCCGCGCGATGTTGGAGCATTCCATTCGGATCGCTCGGCCGTACGGCAGCGACAAGGATTTCGATTCGATCGTGGATTTTCTGAAAGCGAGGCTGGCGGCCGTGAGCCGGCCATCGACCGCGCCCGAGCCGGCCCGAGCGGCCTCCGCTGGTATCCTCGAAGCTCCCTTCGTCCCTCAGGGGGCTCCTGCTGTTGCCCCGGAGCTGCTTTCGCCGCCGTCCGGGCCAGCAGCCACGTCTCCACCTGATCTGCCCCTCGCCGGGCCCCTGGCGAGCCTACGGAGATTGAGCCCCGCCATGTGGGCGGCGTCAACGCTGGCGCTGGGGCTGGTGGCTTTCGGCGCATATAAAGTCATCCGCCACAAGTCCGGGCCGGCGGCAGGCTCGGTGCCTTTTCAGTTAACCACCGAGCCTTCTGGTGCGGCCGTCACGGTGGATGGTCAGGCGCTGGGTAAGGCGCCGATTGAGCTCGCGCTCGCACCCGGTGCGCATGTGGCGTTGCTTGTGGCGCCGGGCTACAAGACGCTCGAGCGAAGATGGAACGTTGTCCGCGGCTTTCGGCTCTCCCAGCCGGAGCGCCTGGAAGCCTTGGCCGCGCACCTTCTGGTCAATAGCGAATTACCTGGGGCCACACTCGAGTTGGATGGGGAATCGAGGACGGCGCCCGCCCCTGGGGCACCTTTCGACTTACCCGAACTGCCCTTGAACACGGCCCATAAGCTCGAGCTGATGGTGGCCAAGAGCACCCTTGAAATCTCCTTTCAGGCTTCACCAGCTCGGATGCCGGAAGTTCAGTTCCCACAAGGGCCGCTAGCGCAACCGATCTTTGTCCTGAGTACATTCGGCTCGCGCGGCCGGTTCTACTCATCGGCAAGAGTGAAGTTGAGTTCCGATGGCGGCAAGTCGTACCGCGATGCCGGCCCCGAGGGGCTCGATTTGGACGAGATCCCCACCGATGGGGTCCTGTCGGTTGAGGGTGGAACCGGGCCGGCCAGGACCGTCGTGGTGGCAATCGATTCGGCTCCGGCCCTCCAGGCTTTCCTGGTCAGCTCAGCACCGCCTACGGCGTTGGGAAGCCTCAGCATTGATTCCAACGAAAGTGACTTCGTAGTCCTGGTGGATCGGAAGAAGCTTCCGTACGCCCGCAAGGGACCACCCTACCTGGTCTACAACGTGCCCGTGGGCTCCCACCAGGTTCAGCTCCAGAAGCCAGGGTATCGCACGGATCCGGAATCCCTCCCCGCCAACGTGCAGATGAATCACTCGACTGCGCTCAAGTTCAGTCTCATAGCTGTTCCGGCAACCTTAGCCATGGAGGGGGCGCTCACCGGAACTCGGGTCTCCAGCGGCGGGCGCGTGCTGGGTGTCACAGACTCCGGCGGAGAACTTCGGATCGAATTGCCAGCCGGGAGTTACACCGTGGTCCTCAGTAAAGACGGTTACAAGCCGCGAACCATCAGCCAGGAGCTGAGCCGTGGCACTCAGTGGACCATCGGACCCCCGCAATCACGCCTTGAGCTGTTGACCGGCAAGCTGGTCTTCCAAAAGAACCGGCCTTCCCGGGGGGTTAGTCTTCGCATCCAGCAGACCGCCGGTATTCCCATGAACATTCCATCAGTTTACGAGGAAGTACCGTCGGAACTCGTTCTGCCTGCGGGTAGGTACAATCTCGTCTTTGAAGCCCAGGGTTACAAACAGGATACCGCGACCGTGGGGCTGATCGATTCCCAAGTGCTCACGATCCCCGTCCAGTTGGACCGCCACTGAATCGCCGGTGGATGCGCGCTCACGCCCTGTGCTGAAACGCACGACTCGCGACCATCCAGATTATTTGGGTCCACACGTTAGAACAATGGGGGGCGCAGGCCCAAACGAGGTGCTCGGAGTTGAGCCGATATCGACCGCGGCGCCGCTCGAAGAATTCCGGAACATGTTTCGCCATTCTCCGTCTATGCAAATAATAGATAGTCGGCTCCTCGTTCGAGAGAGGCTCGAGTGACGCCCGTTCGTATACGCTGTTGAAACCAACGTTTTGGAGGGATTGGTGTACCGGTGGATTCCCATCGTGGTATGGATTCTGAGCCTGACAATGCTTCTGGTGGGCAGCGCTTGCCAGTCGCCCAAAGCGCAGTCGGCTGGTCTGCCACCCTCAGTGCCGGTCAGCACTGCACCGGTCACCGAGGAAAGCATTCCGCTTACCATCCACGCAGTGGGCAGAGTCGAGCCCTCCGCGGTGGTTCAGGTCAAATCGCAGATCGCCGGTGCGATCACCCGCGTTGCCTTCACCGAGGGCGCCAATGTCCGAGCGGGAGAGCTGCTGTTTGAAATTGATGAAAGGCCGTACCGCAACGCCCTCCGCCAGGCGGAGGCGAGTCTCGCTCGCGACACTGCCCTGTTACGGCAGGCTGAAGCTAATCTCGAACGAGACCGCGCACAGGCCACCAGCGCCAAAGCCGACGCGGAGCGAAACCGGCAACTCAACCTGGAAGGTTTGGCTTCGCGCTCACAAAACGAGCAGTCGCAGGCGGCCGCAGGAGCCCTCGAAGCCTCCATCGCTGCCGATCAAGCCGCCATCGAGAGCGCGCGTGCATCCTTCGAAGGCGACCAATCCGCGGTGGATCGCGCCAAGCTCGACCTCGCGTATTGCGAAATCCATGCGCCGGTGTCGGGCCGCACCGGAAACCTGCTGATCGCCAAGGGAAACCTTGTTCCCGTGAACGGCAATCCGCTGGTGGTGATTAACCAGCTGGCACCGATCTGGGCGACATTCGCCGTTCCAGAGGACTCGCTCGCCTCGATCCGCCGCAATAGCGCCGAGCACAAATTGCCGGTCAAGGCCGTCCCGCGGGATAATCCAGGCCGTGCCGTCGAAGGAACGCTGGCGGTGATCGATAACACGGTCGATGCGACGACGGGAACCATTCATTTGAAGGCGGCTTTCGAAAATCAAGCGGGTTTGCTGTGGCCCGGCCAGTTTGTGGATGTGGTCCTGACCCTGGACACCTTGCGGAACGTCGTGGTGGTTCCCTCCGAAGCCGTACAAGCAGGCCAGAATGGCCAGATGGTCTACGTCGTCAAGCCGGACCAGACCGTCGATGCGAGGCCAGTCAAAGTGGGAGCCAACTATTCCGACAAGCTGATCGTGGACGAGGGCCTGAAAGCCGGCGAGACGGTCGTTGTGGACGGCCAATTGCGGCTCTTTCCGGGGGCGCGAGTTCAGGTCGTGCCGGCCGCTAGCATCGATTCCAAACCTCTCTGAATATGAACCTCTCGCGCATCTTCATTGAGCGGCCAGTCATGACGGCGCTGGTCATGTTTGCGATCCTGCTGTTCGGGATTGTGGGGTATCGCGGGCTCGCGGTTGCCGCTCTTCCGAGCGTGGATTATCCGACCATTCAGGTGTATGCGGCGCTCCCGGGCGCGAGTCCCCAGACCATGGCCTCGGCGGTAGCCACCCCGCTCGAGCGCAGCCTCTCCAACATTGCCGGCATCGAGTCCATGAGCTCGGCCAATTCGCAGGGCAACACCTCGATTACGATCCAGTTCGCCCTGGAGCGCAACATCGATGCCGCCGCCCAGGACGTCGAGGCCGCGCTAGCCGGAGCGTCCGGGTTGCTTCCTGCGGACCTGCCGCGGCCGCCCACTTATCAGAAGGTCAACCCGGCCCAGCAACCGGTCCTATACCTTTCTCTATCCTCCACGACGCTGCCCATGTACACCGTGGATGAGTACGCGGAGACCCTGCTCGCCCCGCGCATCTCGATGACCAGCGGCGTGTCGCGCGTCCAGGTTTTCGGAGGATCGAAGTACGGTGTGCGGGTGCAGCTTGATCCAGACGCGCTGGCTTCGATGGGCATCGGGTTCGATGACGTGGAGCGCGCGGTTCAGACAAGTAACGTCAATCTGCCCACCGGGAAACTGAACGGACCGAAACAGGCCTTCACGGTTCAATCGACCGGCCAGTTGCGGAACGCGGCGGCGTACCGGCCGATCATCGTGGCCTGGCGCGATGGTGTGCCGGTGCGCCTGGACCAGTTAGGCCGGGTGATCGACGGTTTGGCCTTCGACCGGGAGGTCGCCTGGACCAACGCCAGCCGCAGCGTGATTCTCGCCATTCAACGGCAGCCCGGGACCAACACCGTGGAAGTCGTCGACCACATCGAATCGCTGTTGCCTGCTTTTCAGGCCGCCATCCCCCCGGCCCTGGACCTGTCCGTCATCTACGATGCCTCGCAGTCGATCCGGGCTTCGGTGAACGACGTGAAATTCACCCTGATGCTCACCGTCTGCCTGGTCGTGATGGTCATCGGGCTGTTTCTTCGCAATCTTTCCGCGACGCTGATTCCCGGTGTCGCGGTGCCGCTGTCGATCATCGGAACATTCGCCGTGATGTACCTTCTCGGCTACAGCCTGAACAATCTCTCGTTAATGGCGCTCACCTTGTCTGTCGGCTTCGTAGTCGACGACGCCATCGTCATGCTGGAGAACATCGTCCGCTACACGGAGATGGGCAAATCACGGCGCGAAGCGGCATTTCTGGCATCGCGGGAAATCGGGTTCACGATCCTTTCGATGACCATCTCGCTCGTAGCGGTGTTCATTCCTGTCGTTTTCATGGGCGGCATCGTGGGCCGTTTGCTGCACGAATTCGCGGTCACCATCGCGGTTGCGATCCTGATTTCGGGCGTCGTCTCTCTCACCCTTACTCCGATGCTTGGCAGCCGGTTTCTCCGGTACAGGCACGATGGCCACTCGGGACTCCTCTCTCGCGGCCTCGAACACGGCTTTGATGCTATGGCGCGCGGGTATGAGTTGACCTTGCGGCACGTTTTGCATCATAAATTCGCGACTGTGCTGGTGGCATTCGGGCTTCTGAGCGGCACGATCTACCTGTTCTTCACCATGCCGACCGGCTTTATTCCCAGCCAGGACAGCGGCGTTTTGTTTGGAGCAACCCTGGCGGGACAGGACATCTCCTACCAATCCATGGCCAGGCATACTCGCGCGTTGGTTGATTTGATTGGCCAGGATCCCAATGTCTCTGACACATTTGCCAATGCGTCGGACAGCAATTCCGGGATTGTGTTCGCGCGGCTCAAGCCCCGCGACCAACGGCGGCTCAATGCCGACCAGGTCATCGCCGAACTCCGTCCGAAGCTCTCCTCGGTCCCCGGCATTCTGGTATTTTTGCAGAACCCGCCGCCCATCACCATCAACGGTCAGAACAGCAACAGCGTTTACCAGATGACGCTTGAGAGCACCGACCTCGACGAACTCTACGCCTGGGTGCCGCGTCTGACCCAACGAATCCAGGGGCTGCCTGGATTGGTGGACGTCAACTCCGATCTGCAGATCCGGAGCCCGCAGCTGACCGTGGACATCGATCGCGATCGTGCGCTGTCGTTAGGCGTCACTCCGGCCCAGATTCAAAGCGCGCTCGCCGCCGCCTACGGCGACCAGCAGATTTCTACAATCTTCACGCCGGCGAACCAGTACCCGGTCATTATCGAAGTGGAGCCCGAGTACCAGCAGAGTCCGAATGCGCTCTCGAAACTCTACGTCCGGTCGTCACAGGGCCCCTTGGTGCCGCTCGAATCGGTGGTCAAGGTGACGCGCACAGTCGGCCCTCTGTCGGTGAATCACTTCGGACAGCTTCCATCGGTGACAGTTTCCTTCAACCTGACCCCCGGAGTTTCCCTAGGCGACGCCGCCAACCGCGTGGACCAGGTTATTCGTGATCTGCGCATTCCACCCACTCTGACCGCGAATTTCCAGGGTACGGTCAAGGAGTTTCAGAGGTCGTTTCGGGGCCTCTCGGTGCTGCTCATCGTCGCCATTTTGGTGATCTATATTGTTCTGGGAATTCTGTACGAGAGCTTCATTCATCCCGTCACCATCCTTTCCGGACTGCCGTCCGCCGTCTTTGGCGCGCTTCTGACCCTGAAGCTGTTCGGCCGCGAAATCGATCTGTTCGCCTTCGTGGGGATCATCATGCTGATCGGTGTGGTGAAGAAGAACGCCATCATGATGATCGATTTTGCGATCGAGGCGCAGCGAGAGCATCGAGCGGATCCCGAAAAGGCGATCTATACCGGATGCCTGCTGCGTTTCCGGCCGATCATGATGACTACGGCCGCCTCGCTGTTCGGAACACTGCCTATCGCATTGGCGTTTGGCGAAGGA
>JAGWQP010000291.1 GCA_028876805.1 Acidobacteriota bacterium
AGGCGGCGCGTCGCGGCGCTGGCGCGTGGACGCTGGGAAGACGGCGCGCTCACACAAATGCGGGACATCTTCGTGACTGACGGAAGCGGCCCCTCGCGGGTTGCCTTCGGGCGGGACGGCACGATTTTCATGACCGTGAGCGGCAGCAAGCCCCAGGATTCCCAGAATCCCAATACCGACGGCGGCAAAGTGCTGCGCCTGCGCGACGATGGCACAATCCCGCCCGACAACCCGTTTGTCGGCCAGGCCGGCCACAAGCCGGAGGTCTTCACCCTCGGGCATCGCAACTCGCTCGGCCTGGCGCTGGAGCGGGGAACCGGCGAGATGTGGCAGAACGAGAACGGCCCGAACGGCGGCGACGAGATCAACATTCTCAAGCCCGGCCGCAACTATGGCTGGCCCCTGGTAAGCCTGGGACGTACCTACCAAGGGCCCTGGCAATCCGAGCGTCCCCGGCATGAAGGCTTCGAGCCTCCCGTGGTGTACCGGATGCCCGCGATTGCGCTCTCGGGCATGACCTTTTACACTGGTGACCGTTTCCCGAAGTGGAAGGGCGATGTGTTTGTGGGCTCGCTGCGCACCGGTGAGATTCCGGGCACCGGCCATCTCGAGCGCGTCCTGTTTAACGAGAAGATGGAAGAACTGCGCCGCGAGTCGTTGCTGACCGAACTTCGACAGCGGATCCGCGACGTGCGCCAGGGCCCGGATGGACTGCTGTATGTGCTGACTGACGAGAAACCGGGTGCCGTGTTGCGGATCGAGCCAGCACGGTAGGCGTTTGGGTGTCATGAAGCGAGCGTCGAGGGTCGTATTCATCCTCCTAGCGGCATGCGCCTGGGCCCAGGCACCATCGGAATCCTTGCCTGCTCGGGCGACCCTCGAGCAACTCATGCTGGACCTCATCTACCCTGCGTCTAATGACCTCTTACTGACGATTTTTCGGGGTGGTCCCAAAGACGAAGGCGAATGGGCTGCGGCGCGGCGCAGCGCGCTCGCGCTGGCCGAGTCCGGCAACTTGCTCCTGACGCGCAGCCGCAGTCCTCAAGCCGATTGGATGAAAGACACGAAACTCCTGGCGGACGCCGGAGCCGCTGCGTACGAGGCTGCCCAGGCACGGGACACCAAGGCGCTGGCCGACGTTCGAGAACCGCTCGATCGATCCTGCACCACTTGTCACAGGCAGTTCCGCCCGAATGTGTTTCCGCAGCAAGGAGGGTCGAAATGACCTATTCGCGTAGAAATTTCTTGAAGGCCGCTGGATCGGGCATTGTCCTCACCGCCGTCGGAGGGGAAGCGATCCCCGCGGCCCTAGCGGCCCCGCTGGCGGCGTCGCCGATGACGCGGGAGAAAGCCTCGTTCCTCATCAATGGCAGGCCACTGGTGGCGGAGTACGAAGCGCGAACCACCTTGTGGGAAGTGATCGCTGTCCAACTCGGCCTGACGGGCACCAACCGGAGCTGTAATAAGGCCAGCTGCGGTGCCTGCAGCGTGCTGGTGGATGGCACTCCCTTTTATTCCTGCCACACCCTGGCGTGCGAAGCAGCCGGAAAGAAAATTCTCACCATTGAAGGCGTGGGCGACGAGAAAAATCTCCATCCTCTGCAGCGGCTTGGCCACGCGCGTGTGGCCGCGGACTGCGGTTTTTGTACAGCCGGTTGGGTGGTCACGGCCAAGGCCCTGCTGGACAAAAATCCCAATCCTTCCGAACAAGACGTGAAGGCTGCTCTGGGGGGTCACATTTGCCGATGCGCCTCCTACCCGGCGATTATTCGCACCGTGAGGGACTCGGCCGCTCTGTTGCGTGGCGAGAAAGTGCTGGATGAAGTCGAACCCGAATCGGTGATCCACACCCGCCTCCCCATGGTCCGGGATTACTCGACCTTCGGCGGCCACCTTCCCGGCGACGAAGTGATCGAAGGCCAGACCATCACCCGCAAATGGCAGGGGTATCCGCCCGAGAATCTCCGGGTGCTCGGAAAGCCGCTGCCCCCAATGCCGGAGGTCTCAATCCCGCGGTTCACCGGCAAGGCCCAGTATGCCAGCCGGGTCTGGTTCCCCAATCTGCTGTACACGAAATTGCTGACCTCGCCGCACCCCCACGCCCGCATCACGAGTCTCGATACGACGGCCGCGGAAAAGATGCCGGGCGTGGCGTATATCCTCACTTACAAGAACGCACCCCAACCGAAGGCTGCGGTCTCGGTGTCGACCGGCGGCAGGATCGTGGGAAGTCCGGCCCCGGCCAATTTCCGCGCCATGCCCGATCCGCTCCCCCGGGAGCTCAACCTGCAAGGCGAGGTCGTGGCGATTGTTGCTGCCGAGACGGAAAACCTGGCCCAGGACGCCGTGGACGCCATCCAGGTTGACTACGAAGTCCTTCCTTTCGCCTCTACGCTAAAGGACGCCATGGCCGCAAACGCCCCCGATTTGGGCGCCGGCAAAGGCAACCTCCTGCGGCACGCCGGCTCGCCCAAAGAGTTCCCCCACGCCACCTGGGCCGACGAGCGCGGCGACATCGAAAAAGGTTTCGCTCAAGCCGACCTCATCAAAGAGTTCACGTATCGGTTCGCCGGTGGTGTCTCGGTTCCCCTACAGCCCAGCGGCAGCGTGGCGAAGTGGGACGGCGACCGCTTGACCTTTTGGGGCATGGGCCAAGGGATCTATCCGGTTCGTGCCGCGCTCGCCGCCCAACTCGGCATCGACCCGTCGAAAATCCGGTTCATCAACAAGTGGAATGGCTCCACGTTCGGAGCGGCACGGCTGGCCGCCGAGCGGTTTTATCCCTTGATTGCGCACCTGGCCAAAGTGACGGGCAGGCCGGTGAAAGTCATGCTCCCCAAGGATCAGGAGCTGGCCCAACTCCAGATCAAACCCGAGACCGTTACGAAGTTTAAGGTGGGCGCTAAAAAAGACGGCCGCATCGTCGCGCTTGAGCACGAAGTTTATGTAAGCGTCGGTGATCTCGAGGCCGGCGGCCACGCCTCAACTCCCGGCAACGCCGCCAACCAGTTGGAACTGTACACGTCCGAGGTGCCCAACTGGCGCTCGCTGTGGTGCGCATACCGGACGAACGCGCCGCGCCCGGGGCCTTCGCGAAGCTACTACCAACAGGAGACCAAGTGGTCCTGGGAAAACATGATGGATGAAATGGCAGAGGCCGTGGGCATGGACCCGGTCCAGTACCGGCTTATGCATATCACCAGGCCGAGGCCCGGAGACACGCGTTATCCCTACGATTCATTCCCGTCGGTCGAAGTGCTCGAAGAGGGCGCCAAGGCTTTCGGATGGGACAAGCGCAATCCGGTCCCCGGCGGCGCGCCCGGCCGGTTCAAGCGCGGATTCGGTGTGGGCATGAGCCAGCACCATGGCGGCCTGATGGGCTATCACGAAGGTGAAAAGGAGTTCCTGAACCTGGCCGCCGCCGCCGGCGCGGCGGTTTTCGGCACCGAACTGGAGCTCGCGGCCGATGGCCTGGTGACCATGAAGGTGGCGCTGCCTGATAGCGGTTCGAACGCCGCCACCGCGCTCGCGCATCTGGTTGCGGAGATCGTCGGCCTTCCCACACGCGATCACGTCCGGTTGATCTGGGGCGACACCGACATCGCGCCTTCGAGCGATGAATGGTTCGGAGGGCGGACGATCACCTTACAGGGCGCGGCCATCTGCAGCGCCGCCGACAAGCTGCGGAAGGATCTCGTCAAGCGGGCCGCCGATCAGTTAGCGGTCGACGCGGCGAAACTTCAGATTCGCGATGGAGCCGTCTGGTCTGCGGAAGATCCGAAAAAGAGGGTCACGTTGGCCGCGCTGGCCAAAGCAAATCATGGCGTCATCCGAGCGGCCGGCCGCGGCGTGGCCGGCGGCCCCAGAGGAGCGTCGAACAAGGGCGTCGGCGCCTGCTTTATCGAGGTCGAGGTTGACACCTGGACCGGCGACTGGCGTTTCCTCCGTTCGGTCTATATCCATGACACCGGGCTCGTGGTCAACCCGCTGGTGGCCGAAGCCGATATGGTCGGATCCCTGGTCGAGAGTACGCAAATAACGACCGACGCCATTCCCTGGGACCGCGAATTTCCCGGCACGCGCCACTACGCCGTGGGTTATCTCTCGTACCGGCTGCCGACCATCATGGACGTTCCCAAGCAGACCCAGGTCTACATCGATAGCCTGGAGCCGCGCTGGTTCTACGGCGTCAAGAGCTTCAGCGAGACCAGTATCGGAGCCGTGCCGGGCGCACTTTCCAATGCCATCTACAATGCTTGCGGCGTGCGCATCCGGGAGCATCCCATCACACGCGACAAAATCATGGCGGGCCTGCGGGCCCCAGGAGGGCGGATATGAAGAAGGTTTCTATCTACCGACCCTCGACCACCGATGAGGCGATCCGGATTCTGTCCCAGCATGGGACCGAAGCCGCCGTCTATGCCGGCGGAACCGACCTGCTGGTGCGGCTCAAGAACCGGCTGAAGCAGGCGCCAAGCTACCTGGTCGACATCAAAAAGATCAACGACCTGCGCTACATCAAAGAGGATGCCGGTGGCGACGTGCGCATCGGAGCTGCCACCAAATTGGCCGAAATCGGCGACTCGGACCTGCTCCAGAAGCGCTACCCGATGCTCGTTAAGGCCATTCACATGATCTCCTCGCCAGAGCTGCGCAACGCCTCGACGCTCGGCGGAGACCTTCTGCAGGAAGTCTGGTGCCAGTATCTGCGTGGAGGCTATAGCTGCTGGCGCAACGGCGGGCACCTCTGCTACGGGGCGATCGGCGACAACAGCTATTACCACTCGGCCATGGGCGGCCGGCTGTGTTACGCCGTCTATCCCGGCGATGCTGCCACGGCGCTGATTCCCTTCGATGCCCGGGTGAAACTCGCCACTCCCACCGGCGTCACAGAGCTTTCGGTCGAGCAGCTCGTCCCTGGGGACATGATGGTGGACGGAAGAATCCAATCGCACGTCGTTCGCCACAACGAAATTCTTACCGAAGTGGTGATCCCTCCGCCGCCGCCGGGCCTGCGGGCTTCGTTTGAAAAATTGAGACCGCGAGGCGTTTGGGATTTTGCGATGGCCTCGCTCGCCATCAGCCTCCAGGTGCGCAACCACACCATTGAGGATGCCCGGGTCGTCTTCGGAGGGATCGCGGGCCGTCCGCTCCGGGAACGGGTAGTGGAGGATTTTCTCAAGGGAAAGTCATTGACCGCCGAACTGGCTAAACAGGTTGTGCCAGTGGCGCTCGCCAACGCTGCTCCCCTTAAATACAACGCGATGAAGATCGAGATGGCCAAAGGACTGCTCGCCTCGGGTCTTGCGGAGCTCGATGCAGCCGGTTGAAGGAATTCTCTTCGAGCCCGTCGGCTGTCTCGCCGAATTTCCAGCCGAACCCTTCGATGAAATCGCCGTGCGCGTGTTCGGGCGAAAGAACAAGCCGAGCCGCTCGGGCAGCTGGGCATACTGGCACTGGCTCACTCTAGTCGAAAGATCAGGCACGCCACTGAGTGACTCCCAGAAACGCTCGGTCGAGGCGCTCGAAATCGACGCTGTGAGCCAAGCGTGTTTGTACGAAGACGTTCTGCCGGCACTGGGGGAGCTGAGAAGCATGGGCGTTCACTTGTCAATCGCCTCGTCGCTATCGACCGCGGCGGTCGACCGGTTTCTGGAAGCGGGCCGAGCGCGGGGATTTTTCTCCGCCATCTGGACCCGCGACAACTCGGGTGGAATCAAAACCGCCCCCCTCGGCTGCGCGATTCACGCGGCCTCCCTTTGCCCGGAGCGAGTCATGTTCCTCGCCGACACCGCCGAAGGCTTCAAGGTGGCGAAACGTGTTGGGGTCAATACCATTCTGATGATGAACGACCCGGACGAGGCACGGCGTCTGGCGCTCGAAGAGCCCGCTGGCGGGATTGTTTCGCTCTACGAATTGCCCGATTTTCTGCGGCTGGTTACGGCGCAAAACGCCGGCCGTCGGGGAACCGCCGGCCCGCAGCTCGACTAGACCATTCGCCAGTGTGGCCGGGCGGCCGTCGCGGGCAACTCACACTCCGATACCCTGGGGGACCGCTCGGTCCTACCGCGCGCAGTCAACCGGTGGGAGCCAAGTAGCACGGGACGCCGCCTGGTGCGGGTACGAAGCACTCTCAAGCTTGCGGGCCATGAACCGCACCTCGCGCTGGACACGAGGCGCCGCCGGGTGCCACAGGACCCGGCTGTTGCTTACCGCTTCGGCGCGGCGCACACGAAATTCTGGGCCTCGTCGGTGCTGCCGGCACCTTTCCACTGGGCTTCCTGCGGGTAAGGACATAGCGGCCGCGTGCGGTCCACCGTGCCCTCAGCCGTCACGTGCGAGGCCACGATCCGCTCCGGCGCAGTCCCGTGTTCGACCCAGTGCTCGAGCGCGGCCACCATATCGAATTTCGCCGGGCCCGGGCCGCCGCCACAATGCTGCATGCCGGGCACCATGAAGAGCCGATAAAACCCGCTCGTCCCAGCCGTGGCCCTGGCGACGCTCTCGTAGTAATCCACGCTGTTCAGCGGCGTGATGTCAGGGTCGCTCCAGCCATGGTAATGAATCAACTTCCCGCCATGATCCCGATAGGCGCTCAGGTCGGTGTTGGTGGCGTTGAAAATCGTGGACAGCTTTTCGTCGAGGAACTGCACGTCGTTGTCGAAGCCGGCCGCGGTCTCGAACCGGAAGGAACGGACATCCCAGTTCGGATCCTCGAAAACGATGTATTTGAAGAAGGGCAACCCGAGGTTGCCGTGCCCGCTCGCACCCGGCCGCGGACCCGTTATCCAGTTACCCCAGCCGCCTGGCCCGGTCTCGCCTCCCGGCAGCAGGCCGGGATAGATCGACGCGCCGGGACCTTGATACAGCTTCCGCACCGCGTCCACCTGCGTGGCCGTGAGGCAGCGCGGCCCGTCCCCGCCGGCGGCGCAGAGCAGGGTCGCCGGATCGAAGTGGCAGCGGCGGGGATCGTTGAGAATACCGTCCGCGATGCCGTCGAGCGAATCGCACGCACGGTTGACGGCCTCGGCCAACGCGGCCACCTTGCTCGCCGGAATGTAGTTGTCCCCTTGGGTCGAGAGCACTGTCCAAAGATGACTGATCTGATTGTGCGTCCAGAAATTTGCCGGATCGCCGGCCACGATGCCGTCGAAGTCCTGCGGATACCGCTGCGCGAGAATCAGGGCCTGCTGGCCGCCCTGCGAGCATCCGCTGAAGTAGGAGTGGGCCGGCCGTGCGCCGTAAAATGCCGCGACGACCGCTTTGTCCGCCTCGGCCATTGCGTGGACCGACCGGTGAGCAAAGTCGATCACCCGCTGCATGTGCCCCAAAGCCCAAGTGGCGTCGTTGGCAGCGCCTTGGTGCCCGGTATCGGTGCTGCCGCTGGCGTAGCCGCGCTGCAGCGGCTCTACCATCTGCCGGAAGTTGATCGAGCCGGCCAGCCCTCCATTGCCCACGGCCAGCAGCTTCCGGTTCCACTGCACAGGCATCCACAGCTCGAACCGGATCTCCGGCGCGATGACACCGGCCACGCGGCAGAACGCCGGCACTTCAACTCCGGCCCCCGCACCCGGAGGCGTGAACTGGCCGGCGGCGACCGGAGCCGCTAGGCTGATCGTGACATTGGGCAGAGCCAGTTGTGTCAGGCTCTCGCAGGATCGCTGGGCAGCCACAGGAATGGCGGCTAGCGCGACCCCGGCGAAGGCGGGCAATAGGCGGCGATACATGGGCTTCATTCTCTCACGCCCGGCCCATATTCGCACGCGTCCACTCGAAAAGCAGCCGTCCGGGAAGATAACGCGCCCCATGGTGCCATTCCGCATGGGCGGCCAGGCGTCGCAGCATGGAGGAGATCAGAAACGGGACGCCCAGCAGCGACCGGCACTTCCGCCGGTATTGTTCGGGCGAAGTGCCCCGAGCCGCCGCTTGGCCGGCGAGCCTTCCCGTCAGTAGGGCGTTCATGATGCCGGAGCCCGTGAAGGGATCCACAAAACTCAACGAATCGCCGGCCTCGTACACCGCCCCCGACCGCGTCCCAGACCCCGGAGGCGAAAATGCGAGCGGGCCGGCCACGAGCCAGCGCATCCTGCGTTCCAGTGGTCGCAAGCGCTCGGCCAGCGGCGCCGAGCGCCGGACGATTTCATCAAAGTCGAATCCAAGCTGCCGCAGCGTCGATTCCCGCGCAATTCCGCACACGTTCGTCACGCCACCCTCAATTCCCGAGACCCCCACATACCCGCGCGCATCGAAGAACAGCTCCACAGCATCGTCGCCGGGACCTTCAAAATGGGCCTTGAATCCGAAAAGCCGGTCGTCTTCGGCGCGTGACGGCTTTCGTCCGCAGGCTACAACCACCGCTCCGGAAGCCTGCCCGGCGAGATCAAACACCGTTCCCCGTTCCACCGCCGCGCCCAATGTCACGGCCTGATTCAGCAACAGCCGATCCAACTCTAGACGGCTCAATCCCCAGCCGCATTCCGGCAGCGTCCAGCGTTTGGTGCCATTCGCCAGATTGAGCGCGCAACGCCGGATCGGCCGCGCTCCCAGTGCCGCGACCTGGTCCCACACCGAAAGCTGTTCCAGAATCTCTCGAGTGCCGGGAGAAAGAAACTCGCCGCAGACCTTATGGCGCGCCGTCCTGGTCCGATCGACCGAGCGAACTAGAGATCCCTCCAACCGCCCGCTGATGGCCGCCGCGGTGCCGGCCGGGCCTGCTCCGGCGATAAAGATCTCTCGCATTCACGCCCCTCGTCCATTGTGAGCTCGCGCTCGAGCGTCCTCGGTACCGCTCCTGCTTGTTTTTACGCCTGTTACTGCGCCGGCTCCGATCGCGCTTGACTACAATTCAGTTGGATGCTCAGACAGCAGCGGCCCGAGATCCTTGACGCGGCGGATGTTCCCGACCACCTCGCCCGCCGTGCCTACCGCGATCTGGCGCGCATCCATTGGTGGCTTGGCGATACCGCGTCTATCCTGCGGGAAATCCGGCGCGACAGGCTGCCCGTCCGCCGCATTCTGGATGTCGGATGCGGCACCGGCGCGGTTCTGAAGTACATCCGCGGAAAACTGGATGTGGAGGTACTGGGCGTCGACTTGAATCCCCGCCCAGGCTCCGTCTCCATTTTGAAGGCGGATGCCGTGCGCGATCGCCTACCCTGCGTGGACGTCGCATACTCGATGCACCTCGGCCACCACTTGTCCGAACCGGATCTGATCGCTCTGATCCGCAATGTGGGGCGCTTCTCGCGGCGCTTCCTGATCCTCGATCTGGTGCGCCATCCTTTGCCACTCGCCTTGTTCCGCCTGTTCGTCGCGCCGCTTGTCTGCCGCATCGTCGTCGTCGACGGGCAGACCTCGATCCGCCGCTCGTACACACCCGCCGAACTCCATCGCCTCACCTCTGAAGCCCTGCGTGGTTCCGCCGGCACGTTCCGACAATCGGTAGCGCCGGTGTACGCCCGCCAACTGATCGACATCTCCTACGCTCCCCTGGCCCGGGGGGCTATTTGATGTGTCCTTCGGTGACTTCCTTGTTGTTCTCTTCGCAGGAGTATTCCATCAGCTCCCAGTCCGGCTTGAGGGTGAAGATCCGCTGGTTGGTGAAGGGCTCCGTATAGGCTTTGGGGTCAGTCACCGTCACTTCGTACGCCATGTGCGTCGAATCGGTGCGCGTCAGCCGTTCCACGACGTGCAACTGGCTGCTGTGCGGGTGACCGATGGTGTCGAGCCGTGTCTTTTCGTTGAACCCGATCGTGTCGATGACCAGCGTGTCCCCCTCCCAGTGGCCGACCGAATTGCCCATCCAGGTGTCGTCCACATTCTTCGGATGATCCCGGCCGTCGGTGGGGATGACTTTGAAAGTTTGCCAGGCTTCGAACAGGATCGCAATCCGGTTCGGCTCTTGCATGATCTCAAGCGGCATGGGCGTGTTCATCTGGCGCGTCCAACCCATCGGCAGGCAATGGCCCGTGTAGTCGAACTTCTCGGGATTGTAGTCTTTAAAGTCCTGCGCGCCCCATGCCGTGAACGGGAGAGCGCCCGGGCCGATCTGGGCTGGGGTGCCGCCCGGACTGGGCCGGCCGGTCTTCGACATATCTGGAACATAGGGAATATCCCACACGCCACTGAGCGAGGGCCTTCCATCCGCCGCCCTGGGGATTGTCCCGGAGGGGGCTGCCACCGCTATGCCCGCCGCGACCAGCCATACCGTCCACCGAACACGCATCTTGAGACCTCCCAGCTAAGGATGGCGTCGATTATATCGCAACCGCCCACCACCTCAGCGTTGGAAGTCCGGTAGCGTCGGTCGGAAAACAAGGTACTTGCACTTGGAGGTCATAACATTTTAAGATATCGAGAGTGGAGTTTCCGAATTCTCGGGAGACAAAATGATCTATTCTCGTTCGGCTGAATACGCCATTCGGGCGTTTGTGCACCTCGCTCAGGTGCCTGAGGGTAAGTTCGCCATGGTGAAGAATATCGCGGATCAAGAAGATATTCCGGCCCACTTTTTGGCGAAGATTTTACAGCAACTTGCCCGCAAAGGCTTGCTGCGCTCCAGCAAAGGCCCGACCGGCGGATTTGCCCTGCGGGTCGACGCCGGCGACGTCCGATTACTCGATATTGTCGAAGCTCTGGACGGCCTGGCGCCGTATCAGCAGTGCGCCAGCGGCCTTGCCGAGTGCTCCGACGATATGCCCTGCTCCATGCACGATAGCTGGGTAGCCCTGCGTTCGCGTATCATGGACTATTTGGGTCGCAACACGATCGCCGACTTGGCGAAGGCGCTGGAAATCAAGAAAAAGAACCTGGCGGCTTCCAGACAGCGCAAATCCCGGCGATTGGTTGGCGCGAAACGGGCGTAACGGGCATCTAAAAACCGGAGGGCAGGATGGGAAATTCGGTCCTTGTCCCCATGGTGGTCGAGCAGACCTCCCGGGGCGAGCGCGCGTACGACATTTATTCCAGGCTGCTTAAAGAGAATATCATCTTCTTGGGGACGCCCATTGACGATCAAGTGGCCAACCTCATCATTGCGCAGCTGCTATTCCTAGAGGCCGAGGACCCCGAAAAGGACATTTCCATTTACATCAACTCCCCGGGCGGCTCCATCACGGCCGGCCTGGCGATCCTGGACACCATGGCATTCATTCGCCCGGACATCGTGACCATCTGTGTGGGCCAGGCTGCCTCCATGGCAGCCGTGCTGCTCGCTAAGGGCACCAAGGGGAAGCGCTTCAGCCTGCCGAATTCGCGCATCATGATCCATCAGCCTTCGATGCAGGGGCTGGCCGGGCAGGCTGCCGACATCGACATTTACGCCCGCGAAATTCTTCGCATGCGGGAGATCTTGAACACGATGCTGGCCGACGCCACCGGCCAGCCGGTCGACCGCATCGCCAAGGACGTGGATCGCGATTACATCATGGAACCCGATCAGGCCGTGCAGTACGGCATGATCGACCGGGTGATCGCCAGCCGTGACCTCGCGCCGGTAGCCGTCAAGGGCTAGGCATGCCGCAATCGGAAATCGCGACCTTGGGCGGTGGATGCTTCTGGTGTTTGGAAGCAGTCTACGAAGGGATGGAGGGCGTCTCTCAAATTGAATCCGGCTACATGGGAGGCGACATCGAGAGCCCGACCTACGAGCAGGTCTCGACCGGACGTACCGGCCACGTCGAGGTGGTCGAGGTGACATTCGACCCCGAGGTTACTTCCTATCGCGAAATCCTGGACGTGTTCTTCGCCATTCACGATCCCACTACGCGCGACCGCCAAGGAAACGACGTAGGCTCCCAGTACCGTTCCGTCATCTTCTACCACGACGACCGCCAGCGCGCGACCGCCGAGCGAACCATCCGTGAATTGACCGCGGAAAAGGTTTTCCCCGCCCCAATTGTGACCCTCGTCGAGCCGGCAGGGGTCTTCTATAAAGCTGAAGCCTATCACCAGGAATATTTCCGCAACCATCCCCAGCAGCCCTACTGCGCCTTTGTGGTGGCTCCCAAGGTGAAGAAGTTCCGCGAGAAATTCGCCGCCCGGCTGCGTCGCCAGGCCTGAAAGCCTCGTTAAGGGGCGTATCGGCGCCTTCAGAGCTCTCAGTACAAAACCTCTAGACCGCCATGGAACTGCCCGCTCGGCAGCGACCGACCGGAGTTCAGTCGGAGCGGCAATCTCGGTGGATCGAACGGCCATGGTTTGACGAGTGCCGGGATCGTCGGGCGAGGGGTTCGGGACTTTCCATGACACGCGGCGCGGGTCTATCAGTCCCGCCCCAATAGAGTTCAAGCCGAAGCACGAGCCATGGAAACCGGTCAACGCCCTGGCTTCGGTTCGAAACCACCTGGTCCACGCGGGCTTCGACCGAGGACCTGCCAGATCCGGAAGCTCGCCTAGCCAAGCGGCGGGGTAAGTCGAGCTCGTCGTTCTGAAGTTTATTCGGGTATGGCGGCAATACACGGCTCGGACACGCGCGTACCGGCGCGCCTGCGAGCGATATGCCCGGCCCCATTGCGCCAGCCGATCGAGGACGGCGAACTCCCGCAACCGGTGTGATAGAATCGCTCCACACACCAAGGGATTCTCGAGATGCACAAGCCTCTCCCGCTTGAGGGCTGGCTGACTTTACTATCGTCGTTTTCCATCCTGGCGGTAGCCTTTTCGTTCGGCCTGTTCTCGCTGCCCGTCTTCTATCCGGCGCTGGTGAAGTCCTTCGGTTGGAACCGCACCAGCGTGGCCGGGGGCGGTTCGATTGTTCTGTTGCTGATCGGCATCCTGTCGCCGGTGGTCGGCTGGCTGGCCGATCAGTATTCGCCGAAGGCGGTTTTGTTGGGCGGCATGGTCACCGGCGCCCTGGCGCTGGCTTTGCTCTCGTTGACGCATTCGCTCGAACAATACTACGGGTTCTCGATCTTGCTCGGGATGGGTACGTCGGCGGTCTCGATTCTGCCGAATTCTCTTCTGGTGGCTCCCTGGTTTGCCCACCGCCGAGGTGTCGCGGTAGGGTTCGTGAACGCGGGAATCGGCCTAGGCGGAATCGCGCCGCTGGTGGCTACCGTCGAGATCCGCGCGCGCGGCATTCCTGGAGCGTTCTTGTTTCTGGCCGGGTGTCTGGCGCTTCCCTTCTTTCTCACCCTGGTGGCGGCGCGGCACCGAGGAACGGCCAAACCGCAGGAAGCGCTTTCAGGGCCGGCTCGCACGGCGCCTTCTGCTGGGCAATTACTGCGGATGCCGATGTTTTGGATCTTCGGAGTCAGCCTGTTTTTCGCCGCTCATGCCATGCTCGCCATCCAACAACACCTGGTGTTGTACCTGACCGGACAGGGCGTGGCGGCCCCTCGCGCGGCACTGGCATTGAGCACCGCCATCTGGTCGAGCGCCGCGGGCAAGCTGCTGAGCGGTGCGACCGCCGATCGTTTCTCCGCGCGCCTGGCCATGATGCTGAGCGTCGTCTACGTGGGATTGGGAGTCGCGGGCGTGCTCACGGCGCCGCCCAGTTCGGCTTTCATTTTTGCCGTCGCCATGGTTTTCGGCTTGGGCTACGGCGGCATATTCAATGCCTCGCCCACGCTCGTCTTTGAGTACTTCGGCACCCGGAAGGTCGGCCGAGTGATGGGCCTGCTGCTGGTGTTTTTTGGCCTGGGCACCTCGAGCGGCGGTTTGCTCGCCGGCTACCTGTTCGATCAGGCCCAGCGGTATTCGGCGCCGTTCACCCTCGATCTGGGGCTTGCCGCAGCCGGACTGGTTCTGCTGCTGGTGACGGGTCGCCAGACGCGGCCCGTCGCGCTCCCCGCCCTGCAGTCGGAGTCTTCCCTGGCCTGATCCGCCCATGAGAGGAGCCAATCGTCATCTTGATCTTTGAAGGAACTTGCTGGAAGTTTGGCCACCACATCCCCACGGACCTGATCACGCCCACTCACGTCACACTTCGCGGCATCAGCGAAATGGCCAAGCATGTCCTGGAGACTGCCAATCCGGAGTTCCCGAAGAAGGTCCGGCCGGGCGACATCCTGGTGGCCGGCCGAAATTTCGGCTGCTCCTCCGGCCGCGCGATCGCTGCCAAAGCGCTGAAGGCTACCGGCCTCAGCGCGATTTTGGCCGAGCTGTTTTCGCGCACCTTTTATCGCAACGGTCATGAGATCGGCCTGCCTCTGCTCGAAGCGGCCGGCGTGCATGATCTGGTCGAAACCGGCGATCGCCTTCGCGTGGACATCCGGACGGGCGTCATCGACAACCTTACCTCCGGGAAATCGTTGCGAGGCACGCCGCCGCCCGAGTTTCTGCTTGAAATGGTTCAGGCCGGCGGTCTGATCCCCCTATTAAAAACCGGTTCGCGATTTTTCCCGAGCCGCGCATGAGTCTCCTGCTCAGCAACAGCGACGTCGAGCGCGCACTCAGGCCCGAGGATGCCATTGCCGCCACCGAAACCATCTATCGCGAGTTGGCTGAAGGAAAAGCCGTCAACCGGCCGCGCAGCCAAACCTACATGCCGGTGGAGTCAAAACAACATCCCGGTTTTCACTACCGCTTCAAATCGCAGGAAGGGAGTGGTGTTTCGAGCGGCGTATGGGCCTTGCGTATCACCTCCGACATGGCGGGCTTTTCTTATACCGCCGGTGTGAAGCGGCGGCGTCTTCTCCCGGTTGCCAGCGGCAACCGCTTTTGCGGGATGGTCATCTTGTTCGACATCGAAAAAATCGAACCGGTCGCGCTAATGCCCGATGGCGTGATCCAGAAACTGCGTGTCGCGGCTTTGAGCGCGGTCGGCGCCAAGCACCTCGCACCCACCAAGCCAAAGGTGCTAGGCATGTTCGGCAGCGGATGGCAGGCCGATGCGCACATCGACTTTCTCTGCCACCAATTCCCGTTCGACCTGGTGAAGGTCTACAGTCCCAATCAGGAGCACTGCCGCGATTTCTGCCGGAAGAAAAGTGCGCAACTCGGGCGGGCGGTCGAAGCCGTGGATGCGCCCGCCAAAGCCGTCATCGGCTGCGACTTTGTGCAGGCGGCGACGGCTGCATGGCACGCGGTCTTCGATGGCCACCTGGTGGAACCAGGCATGTACGTCTGCTCAATCGGCGGCTCCGATTCGAGCAACAAGCGCCGTGAGATCGACGACGAAACCATCCGCCGCGCTGACCTCTACGTGGTCCACTCCAAAGAGGTCGCGCGGCTCGATCAGTCACCCGATGTGTGGGAGGTAGCGCAAAAAGGAATCAAGCCCTGGGACTCGATCGCCGAAGTGCAGGACCTTGTGGCCGGCAAAATCCCAGGCCGGACAGATTCCCAACAGATCACCGTTTTTAACAACAACACCGGCGCCGGGACCCAGTTTGCCGCGCTGGGAGCTGCCGTACTGCACCGCGCCCGGTCGATGGGCTTGGGAAGAGAGATTCCGACCGAGTGGTTTTTGGAGGACGTGTCGCCGTAATGCTCAACCAAGACCGCCTGTCACAGCTGAAAGACCTGATGGCCGAACGCGGCTGGGACCTGCTCCTGTTTTACGGGCATAGCTGGCGCAAGGATTTTTTCCGCTGCCTCATCAACGTCAATTTCTCCGGGCCGCACGCGCTGGCCGCCGTCGACCGCTCGGGCGAGGTTTCGGCCGTGATGTCGGACGCCTGGGATGCCGAGGTGGTCGCCGCTTGCCCAGCTTCCGCCAACTTCCCGCATGGCCTCGGGCAGCTCGCTTCGCGCCGTGGTTCGGTCGCCATCGCCGGCGTGGAGATGATGGAGACGCGGTTTGTACGACCTTTCTCAAACCCGGTTTCCGCCACGCTTGCGGTCGAAGAAATCCGCCGCGTGAAAACCCCGCGCGAAATGGAGCTCATGCGCAAGGCTGCCCGATTGGCCGATCGCGGCTACCAGCAGTTCGCCAAAACCATCGCTGCAGGCATGAAGGAGTATGAGTTGGTGGCGGAGGTCGAGGCGTTCCTCAAATCGAATGGTGCGGAGGACAATTTCATGTTAATCGCCTCCGGGGGCACCGAGGTCACCGGCATGAAGCCGCCGACCGAACGCCGGTTCCAATGGGGCGACTCGGTGACGACGGAGTTGACCCCGCAGGTGGACGGCTACTGGGCGCAAATCTGCCGGACCTTGGTTTTAGGCGAGCCAAGCGCCGAGCAGCGCGAATCCTTCGCCATCTTTTCCGAAGCTCAGAAGGCTGCCGAAGACTTTCTCCGGCCGGGCGTCAACATCTCCGACCTGGCTCGGGTCCAAAACGACGTCTTCCGCAAGTACGGCTATGGCGAATACACCGGGCCGAAGTACACGCGCGTACGCGGCCACGGACTGGGCCTGCACTGCGATGAAAACCCGTACGTGCTCGAAGACGTGAACTACACGGTGAAGGAAGGCATGACCCTCATCGCGCACCCCAACACCTACCTACCGCTCTCCGGCTACATGGTCTTCGGCGATTCGCTGGTGGTGACCGCGAACGGCTGCGCGTCTCTCAACCAAACCGAAAGGAAACTTTTCGAGAAATGAAACGTGGCTGGATCACGTGGGATCAGGCGGAGCTGCCCCGTGCCGCATTTGACGCGCGGCTGGCTGCGGTAGGCGACCATCTTGCCGAGCGCGATCTGCCGGCCCTGGTGGTCTACACCGACATCTGGAGGTCGAACCGCGCGCGGCATTTTTCCAATTTCATGCCGTATTGGAACCGGGCGCTGCTCCTCATTGCTCGCCAAGCCAAACCCTTGCTGCTATGCGGGCTGTCACCGCGCGTTTATCCCTGGATCCGCTCGGTCACGATTCTGGAGGAGATCTTGCCCAGCCCCGACCTGGCCGAGCGGCTCGTCGAGCTCTGCTCTAACAAGGGATGGAAGCGAATCGGCGTCCTGGATCTTGCCGGTCTGCCCTACGATATTAACCAAGCGATTAGCTCGGGTCCAGTGGAAGCGGTCGACGTGTCGTTGCCGCTGCTGCCGGATGAGTGGGAGCTTGGGATGTACCGCCACGCCGCCAAGATGGCGCGCGGGGGTCTGATGGAAGAGCTGGCGGGAGGCGTCGGGCTCGTGGATCACGAGTTCACAGGACTCTTAGAGCGCAAATTTCGCCGCGCCGGCGCCGAAGACCTCGTAGTGTTGC